>DATHFL010000275.1:0-16581 GCA_035318125.1 Solirubrobacterales bacterium
GAAAAGACTCCTGGATCGAGGGGGAGACTTTCTGTCCGTGAGGCCCTTAAGCTGGGAAACGTGAAGTCGATTTTGGAGTCATCCGATAACCGCAGCCAGAAAAGCGCCGCTGGGGGTCCTCCCGGCCCCGTCATGGAATATCGGCACTGGTTTGGGAACCGCATTCGGTGGGCTGCCGCTGTCCTCCGCGAGGAGCGCATCCGCCGCCGCAGCCGACGGCAAGAGAAGCTTTTCTGATCGCCATTATCCAGGAGGGGCTCGGTGCCAGAGAGCCTGATCCGCCTCCTGATGCAGATCTGCATCTCCTGCATCTTCCTCATCGCAGGTCTCAGCGCCCTGCTCTTCGAAATGGGAGAACCCGCCACCCAAAAGCTGGCTGCCGGATGGGTTGGAGCGGTAATCGGCTACTGGCTGCGGTGAATCAGGCCAGCAGCGAGCGGCCGGTCATCGCCTCGGGCTGGGGGATGCCCAGGAGGTCCAGGGCGGTGGGGGCCACGTCGGCGAGGATGCCGCCCTCGCGGAGGGTGAGGCCCGGCTGGGTGACTATGAGGGGGACCGGGTTGAGGGAGTGGGCGGTGTTGGGGGAGCCGTCGGGCTCGAGCATGTGGTCGCAGTTGCCGTGGTCGGCGGTGACGATGCAGGCGCCGCCCTTGGCGGTGACGGCCTCGACGACCTTGCCGAGTTCGGCGTCGACGGTCTCGACCGCCTTGACGGCGGCGGGGATCACGCCGGTGTGGCCGACCATGTCGGGGTTGGCGAAGTTGATGATCCCGAAGCGGTAGGTGCCGCTGTTCCAGTGGCTGACGAAGGCCTCGGCGGCGGCCGGGGCGCTCATCTCCGGCTTGTGGTCGTAGGTGGGAACGTCGCGGGGGGATTCGACCAGGCTGCGCTCTTCTCCCTCCAGCTCGTCCTCGCGGCCGCCGTTGAAGAAGTAGGTGACGTGCGCGTACTTCTCGGTCTCGGCGACATGCAGCTGGGCGCCGCCGGCCGCGGCGATCGTCTCCGCCAGCGTCGTCTGCGGCCGCTGCTCGGGGAAGGCGACGGGATAGGGCCAGCCCTTGCGGTACGCGGTCATCGTCGTCAGGTCGAGCGGCGCGGCGCCGGCGCGGGGGAACTCGTCGAAGCCGGGCTCGGACAGCGCCCGGGTCAGCTGGCGGGCTCTATCCGGGCGGAAGTTGACGAAGATCGCGACGTCGCCGTCGGCGACGCCGTCGTAGTCGCCGATCACCGTCGGCTTGACGAACTCGTCGGTCTCCTCGCGCTCGTAGGAGGCCGCGATCGCCTCCGCCGAGCTGGCGGCCTTCAGTCCCTGGGCGTGGACGATCGCGTCGTAGGCGAGCTTGGTCCGCTCCCAGCGGCTGTCGCGGTCCATCGCGTAGTAGCGGCCGCCGACGGTGGCGACGCGTCCGGCCGCCCGCAGCCAGCGCTCCAGCTCTTCGAGGTAGCCCTTGCCCCCGTGCGGCAGGGTGTCGCGGCCGTCGGTGAAGGCGTGGAAGACGACGTCGGGGACGCCCTCCTGCGCGGCGAGCTCGATCGTCGCCTCGATGTGCTCCCAGCCGGAGTGGACGCCCCCGTCGGAAACGAGGCCGAGCAGGTGGAGGCGGCCGCGGGGGCTGTTGCGGGCGCGCTCGCAGGCGGCCAGCAGCGCCTCGTTGTCGAAGAAGCCGCCGTCGGCGACCGCGTCGTCGATCCGGGCCAGGTCCTGCTTGACGATCGCGCCGGCGCCGAGGTTGAGGTGGCCGACCTCGGAGTTGCCCATCTGCCCGTCGGGGAGGCCGACGTCGCGGCCCTGGGCGGAGAGCCGGGTGTGCGGGAACTCGTCCCAGAGGCGGTCGAAGACCGGCGTCTCGGCGAGCGAGATCGCGTTGCCCGGCCCCGGCTCGGCCAGCCCCCAGCCGTCGAGGATGATCAGAGCGAGCGAGGGGACGAGCGGGCTCATGACGGCCCCAGACGCCGCCATGCGGCGTCCTCGGTCGGCCTCCTCGGGTCACGCACTAATTCGTGCGCTCCCCTCGTCGGCCTTCCCTGCGTCCTTGCCTGGCGCCGTCTGGACCTCGTCATCGCGATGCAACGATCGCGGCGAATTCTTCGGCGTCGAGGCTCGCCCCGCCGACCAGCGCCCCGTCGACGTCCGGCAGCGCCATCAGCTCGGCGGCGTTGCCGGGCTTGACCGAGCCGCCGTAGAGGATCCGCACCTTGTCGGCCGCGGCGCCGCGCGCCCGCAGCACGTCGCGGATGAAGGCGCAGGCCTCCTGGGCCTGGTCGGGGGTGGCGGTGCGGCCGGTGCCGATCGCCCAGATCGGCTCGTAGGCGATCACCACCTCGGCGATCCGCCCCGGCTCGATCCCGCCGAGGTCGGCCTGCAGCTGGCGCACCAGCACTTCCTCGGTCTCGCCGGCGTCGCGCGCCTGCTCGCTCTCGCCGACACAGAGGATCGGCTCCAGCCCGGCGTCGAGGGCGGCCGGGACCTTGCGCGCCAGCGCCTCGTCGGTCTCGGCGAAGTGCTGGCGGCGCTCGGAGTGGCCGAGGACGACCGCCTCGACGTCGAGCTCGACCAGCATCGGCGCCGAGACCTCGCCGGTGAAGGCGCCGGAGGACTCCTCGTGCATGTTCTGGGCGGCGACCTTGACGGCGGTGCCGTAGCGCCGCTCGACCACCGCGGTCAGGGCGGTGAAGGGCGGGCAGATGACGACGTCGTTCTGGGTCGCGGCGATCCGCGGCAGCAGCGCGTCGACGAACTCGGCCGCCTCGGCCACGGTCTTGTGCATCTTCCAGTTGGCGGCGATGTAGGGGGTGCGGTCAGGCATTGGCGGTCTCCTCCTCGGCGTCCAGCAGGGCCTCGACCCCGGGCAGCTTCTTTCCCTCCAGCAGCTCCAGCGAGGCGCCGCCCCCGGTCGAGACCCAGTCGACCTGGTCCTCAAGGCCGAATTGGTTCAGCGCGGCAACGCTGTCGCCGCCGCCGACCACGGTGGTCCCGGGCGCGGCGGCGACCGCCTCGGCAACCCGGCGGGTGCCGGCGGCGAAGGGCTCCAGCTCGAAGGCGCCCATCGGGCCGTTCCAGAGCACGGTCCCGGCCGCGGCGATCGCCTCCGCGTAGCTCTCGGCGGTGCGGGGGCCGATGTCGAGGCCCATCCAGCCCTCGGGCACCTCCACCCCGTCGCTCGCTTTGCACTCGGTATCGGCGGAGAACTCGCGGCCGAGGACGAGGTCGACCGGCAGCGAGAGCTCGCACTCGGAGGACTTGGCGCGCTCCAGCGCCTCGGCGGCCAGCTCGACGCCTTTCTCCTCGACCAGCGAGTCGCCGGTCTCGATCCCCTGCGCCCGGAAGAAGCTGAAGCACATCGCGCCGCCGATCAGGATCCGGTCGGCGACTTCGAGGAAGCGGTCGATCACCCCGACCTTGTCGGAGACCTTTGCCCCGCCGAGGACGACGACCAGCGGGTGCCGCGGCGACTCGACCACCCTGGTCAGTTCGCGCACCTCCCGCTCCAGCAGCAGCCCCGCGTAGGCGGGCAGGTGGTCGGCGATGCCGGCGGTGCTGGCGTGAGCGCGGTGGGCCGCGCCGAAGGCGTCGTTGACGTAGAGGTCGCCGAGCTGGGCGAGGTTTTCGGCCAGCTTCGGGTCGTTCTTCGTCTCCCCCGGGTTGAAGCGCAGGTTCTCCAGCAGCAGCACGTCGCCGGGGCCGAGCGCGCCGCAGGTGAGGTCGACGCCCTCGACCACGCCGGGGGCCAGCTCGACCTCGGTCCCGAGGAGCTCCCCCAGCCGCTTCGCCACCGGCGCCAGCGAGAGCGCCGGGTCGGGCGCGCCCTTCGGGCGGCCGAGGTGCGACATCAGGACCAGCGCCGCGCCGCGCTCGCGCAGCAGTTCGATCGTCGGCAGGGCGGCGCGGATGCGGGTGTCGTCGGCGACATGACGACCTACCTCCTCCGCTTCGCGTCCGGGGGCGTGCTCTGCCAGGGGGACGTTGAAGTCCACCCTGACGAGGACGCGGCGGCCTCTGACCTCGGCTTCGCGGACGCTTGCCTTGTCGAATCCCATCGGGCGGCCGGGCGCGGCGCTAGGCGGGCAGGACCTTGCCGGCCAGCTCGACGCAGTGGTTGGAGTAGCCCCACTCGTTGTCGTACCAGCTGACCACCTTGGCCAGTTTGCCGTCGCCGATCACCATCGTCTCGCCGGCGTCGAAGATCGAGGAGTGCGGGTCGCCGACGATGTCGGTGGAGACGATCGGGTCCCCGGTGTAGGCGAGGATGCCCTTGAGCGGGCCCTCGGCCGCCTCCTTGACGGCGGCGTTGATCTGCTCGGGGGTGACCGCCTCCGGCGTCGTGAAGGTGAGGTCGACGACCGAGCCGGTCGGGACCGGCGCCCGCATCGCGAACCCGTTCAGCTTGCCGTTCAGCTCCGGCAGCACCAGGCCGACGGCCTTGGCGGCGCCGGTCGTGGTCGGGATCAGGTTGAGCGCCGCGGCGCGCGCCCGGCGCAGGTCCTTGTGCGGCATGTCCTGCAGGCGCTGGTCGGCAGTGTAGGCGTGGATCGTCGTCATCAGGCCCTGCTCGATCCCGAAGGCGTCGTTGAGGACCTTGGCCAGCGGCGCCAGGCAGTTGGTCGTGCAGGAGGCGTTGGAGATGACGTCGTGGCTCTCGGGGTCGTAGTCGCGGTCGAAGTTGACGCCGAGGGCGACGGTCACGTCCGGTTCCTTGGCCGGGGCCGAGATGATCACCTTCTTGGCGCCAGCCTCGAGGTGCTTGGCGGCGTCGGGGCGGGCGGTGAAGAAGCCGGTCGACTCGATCACCACGTCGACGCCGAGGTCGCCCCAGGGCAGGGCGGCCGGGTCGCGCTCGGAGAGCACCTTCAGCTCCTGGCCGTCGACGACGATCGAGTCGCCGGAGACGGTGACCTCGCCCGGGAAGCGCCCGAGGATCGAGTCGTACTTGAGAAGGTGGGCCATCGTGGCCGTGTCGACGAGGTCGTTGACGGCGACGAACTCGATCTCGGAGTTCGCTGCCTTGGCGGCGCGGAAGACGTTGCGCCCGATGCGGCCGAAACCGTTGATGCCGACCTTCACAGCCATGAACCAAATACCTCCTGATTTCGTTTGAGGAAGCCGATCCTATGGACTCGGCGCTCCCGGCCCCGTACTAGTCGGCGCCGATGGTGATCTCGATCTCGTACCCGTCCGGGTCCTTGAGGAAAGCGGAGTAGGAACCGGACCCGTGCGAGCGCTGCTCGCCGGGGTCGGCGACGCTGACGCCGCCCGCTTTGATCCCGTTCTCCCAGGCCGCCTTGACCGCGACGATCCCCAGCGCCGAGAAGCTCAGCAGGCCGAAGCCCGGCCGGGGGTCGTGCTTGGCGGAGACGAAGAAGACGGGCTTGGCGATGCCCCAGCCGATCGTCTGGTCCTGCTCGAAATGCCGCCGCCATCCCAGCGGGGCCAGCATCGAGTCGTAGAAGGCGGCGCTGCGGTCGAGGTCGCCGACCTCCAGGAGGACATGGTGGAGCATGGGCCGGGGAGGCTATAGGAGCCACGCCCGGAACGAACTGCATCAACTTTTCTATCTGCGGGGTGGAAAAGTTGATGCAGTTCGCTGGTTCAGGCGGACCTGGGGGTCCAGCGGAAGAAGCGGATCGCGAGGAGGAGGCCGGCGATGCCCCAGAGGGCGACTATGGCGAGGTTGTCCCAGGAGACGGCGGGGCCGCCGGCGGGGACGTAGGCGTCGAAGAAGGCGTCGAAGAAGTGGCGGACCGGGAAGAGGTCGGCGAAGGCGATGACGCCGCTCGGGAGCTGGTCTTCGGGGATGAAGACGCCGGAGAGGAAGTAGAGCGGCAGCAGCATCGCGTTGACGATCGCGGCGGCGGCGTCCTGGGAGGGGATGACGGCGGTGAGGGCGATGCCGAGACAGCAGAAGGAGGCGGCGCCGACGACGAGCGTGAGGAGGATCGCCGGCAGGCGGTCCCAGGGGAGGTCGACCCCGTAGAGGAGGCCGCCGATCGCCGCCAGCAGGGCCAGCATCATCAGCGCGACGACGATCGAGTTGCCGACCCGGCCGGCGATGAAGACCCAGGGCGGCATCGGGGTGCCGCGGCCGCGCTTGAGGCGGCCGTCTTCGCGGGCGATCACCAGGGTCATCGCCAGCGTCTGCATCGTCGCCGAGATCACCGCCAGCGAGATGATCGCCGGCACGTAGTAGGTGGTCGCCTCGACCCCGCCGCGGACGTCGACCGTTTCGCCGTCGAAGACGACGGCGAGGATGAGGAAGACGACCACCGGGAACATCACCGTGAAGAAGACGGCGGCGGGGTTGCGCCAGAACGCCTTCTGGTCGTAGCGGAACTGGTGGCCGACGAGGGCGAGGCCGTTCACCGGTCGGTCTCCGCGGTCGCGGTCAGCTCCAGGTAGACGTCCTCCAGCGAGGGTCGGGTGACTTCGAGCCCCTCCAGCGCCTCGCCCCTGGCGAGCGCCTCGCCGGTCAGCTCGTGCAGGGCCCGGACCGGGTCGTCGGTCTGCACGCTGACCTCGCGACCGCCGCTGCGGTAGCGGATCGTCGTCTCGGCGCTCTCCCGCCGGCCGAGGTCGCCGGGGGTGCCGCGGGCGACGATCCGGCCGGCGGCGATGATCGTCACCCGGTCGGCGAGCCGCTGCGCCTCGTCCATGTAATGAGTGGTGAGGAAGACGGTCTTGCCGAGGTCGCGGAGGCCGGCGATCACGTCCCAGGCCTGGCGGCGCGCCGAGGGGTCGAAGCCGGTCGTGGGCTCGTCGAGGAAGAGCAGCTCGGGGTCGCCGACCAGGGCCATGCCGACGTCGAGGCGGCGCTGCTGGCCGCCGGAGAGGCGGCTGGCGCGCTCGTCGGCCTTGCCCTCCAGCCCGACGAGCGCGATCACCTCCTCGGTCGGCCGCGGAGCCCGGAAGTAGCCGGCGTAGAGGTCGAGGGACTCGCGCACGGTCAGGTAGGGATCGAGGCGGCCGCTCTGCAGGACGATCCCGATCCGCTCGCGCCACTCGCGCCCGGCCCGCTGAGGGTCCTCGCCGAGGACGGTCACCTCCCCCCCGGTCCGCCGCCGGTACCCCTCGAGGATCTCGACCGTGGTCGTCTTCCCCGCCCCGTTCGGCCCGAGGAAGGCGAAGACCTCGCCGCGCTCGACCTCGAGGTCGATCCCGCGGACCGCCTCGGTCGCGCCGTAGCTCATCCGCAGGCCGCAAATAGATATGACCGGCTCCGTCAAGGCGAGCGATTCTAGGTCGACGGGCCAAAAAGCCACTCCCCGCGCCGCCGACGGGCCGATATGTCGTCCCTGGTTGGACTAATCGGCCCGTCGGCGGATCAGGTTGGACGTTTCGTCCCGTCGAGAGCTACGTCGCGGTGCTTGACGCGGACGATCACGTCTTGGCGCTCGGCGAGGTCGCGGCGGATGCGGTCGGCGACGGTGACCGAGCGGTGGCGGCCGCCGGTGCAGCCGACCGCGATCGTCAGGTGGCTCTTGCCCTCCGCCACGTAGGCGGGGACGAGGAACTCGAGCAGCGGCAGCAGGCGACCGTAGAACTCGCCCGCCTGGGTCCCCTGCTCGACGTAGGCCCGCACCTCCTCGTCGAGGCCGGTCAGCGGCCGCAGCTCGTCGTCGTAATGGGGGTTCGGGAGGAAGCGGACGTCGAGGGTGAGATCGGCGTCGCGCGGCGGGCCGTTCTTGAACCCGAAGGTCAGCAGGGTGAGGGCGAGCTTGCCGCCTTCCTCCCGTCCCAGCAGCTCTTCGGCGATCTGCCGCCGCAGCTCGGCCCCGGTCAGGTCGCTGGTGTCGATCACCTTGTCGGCGCGCTCGCGCAGCGGCGCCAGCAGCTCGCGCTCGGCCCGGATCCCCTCGACGATCCGCCCCTCCGGCGCCAGCGGGTGGCGGCGGCGGGTCTCCTTGTAGCGGTCGAGCAGGGTCTCCTCGCCGGCCTCGAGGAAGAGGGTCATCGGCCGCAGGCCTTCGGCCTCGAGGTCCTCCAGCACCTGGATCAGGTCCTCGAAGTACGCACCGCCGCGCACGTCGGAGACGATCGCGGCGCGCTCGACCCCGCTGCCCTCGTGGCGGAAGAGCTCGCCGAGCGCGGCGATCAGCCGCGGCGGCAGGTTGTCGACGCAGAAGTATCCGCCGTCCTCGAAGGCGGCGATCGCCTCCGACTTGCCGGCCCCGGAGTGGCCGGTGATCACGACCAGGGTCACCGGCTTGGGGGGACGCCTGCCGTCCCCGCCGGCTTCGCCTTCGATCTCCGTCTCCACCCGCTCCGCCATCTGCTCTCCCTAGTGGTCCACTCAGCTGGTCCGGTTGAGCTGCTCGTGTATCTCCCTGCCTACTTTGCCAGGCAGACCGGGCACTGCCTCGAGCTCCTCGCGGGTGGCGGCGAGGAACCGCTCCGGCGTGCCGAAGTGTTGCAGCAGCGCCCGCTTGCGCGCCGGCCCGATCCCCGGCAGCGAGTCGAAGACCGAGCCCGCCAGCATCCCCTTGTCGCGGCGGCCGCGGTGGTGGTCGATCGCGAAGCGGTGGGCCTCGTCGCGGACCCGCTGCAGCAGGCGCGAGGCCTCGGAGTCGGCGGCAAGGTCGAGCGGCGCGGCGCGGCCGGGGACGTAGACCTCCTCCAGCCGCTTGGCGAGGCTGACGACGGTGACGCCGCGCTCGGCGAACGGCCGCAGCGCCCGCATCCCCGCCGCCAGCTGTCCCTTGCCGCCGTCGATCAGGACCAGCGAGGGGAGCGAGGCGAAGCTCGCGTCGCGCTTGTTGTCGTGCGGGGAGAGGTCGGCCTGTTCGAGGTAGCGGGCCATCCGCCGCAAGAGCACCTCCTCCATCGAGGCAAAGTCGTCGGGACCGCCGTTGCCGACCCCCTCGGCGCGGAGGTCGCCGCGGACCTTGAAGCGGCGGTAGTCGGACTTCTTCGTCGCCCCGCCCTCGAAGACGACCATCGAGGCGACGGTGTGCTCGCCGCCGATCGTCGAGATGTCGAAGCCCTCGATCCGCACCGGCAGCTCCTCCATCCCCAGCGCCGCCGCCAGCGCCGCCAGCGACTCGACCCGGCGCGAGCGCCGGTGCTCGCGCCGCAGCCGGTCCTGGTCGAGCGCCAGCTGGGCGTTGCGCTCGGCGAGCTCGCGCAGCCGCCGCTTGTCGCCGCGCTCGGCGGCGCGGACCTCGACCGGCGCGCCGCGGCGCTCGCTCAGCGCCTCGGCGATCACCCCGGCGCGGTCGCGCAGGTAGGGGCCGACGATGACCGTCCGCGGCATCGCCGGCGAGGCGGCGTAGTACTGGCCGATGAACTCCTCGGCGACCTCGGCCGGCTCGCGTTCGGCCTGGTTTTCGAGGTAGAAGCTCTGGCGCTCGGCGAGGATGCCGTCGCGGACCTGGAAGACCTGGGCGTTGGCGTCGGGGCCCTCGACCGCGACCCCGATCAGGTCGGCGGTCCCCATCGCCGCCCCCGCCACACGCTGGCGCTCGAACAGCGAGCGGATCGCTTTCAGCCGGTCGCGGTGGACCGCCGCCCGCTCGAATTCCTGCGCCGCGGCGGCGGCCTCCATCTTCGCCAGCTCCTCGCGCTCGACCTGGCGGTAGCGGCCGGAGAGGAAGTCGACGATCGCGTCGATGTTGCGCCGGTACTCCTCCTTGCTTACGTACTCGACGCAGGGCGCCCCGCAGCGCTTGATGTAGTAGTCGAGGCAGGGGCTGCCGGAGCGGCGGCCGGGCTCGCGCCCCTCGCAGGTCCGGAACTGGAACAGCTTGCCGAGCAGGTCGAGCGTCTCCCGCACCCGCTTGGCGCTGGAGAAGGGGCCGAAGTAGGCGCGGCCGGCGCGGTGCTTCTCGCGGGTGAAGTAGACGCGCGGGTAGTCCTCGTCGAGGCTGACGGCGACGTAGGGGTAGGACTTGTCGTCGCGGAGGCGGATGTTGAAGCGCGGCCGGTGGCGCTTGATGAAGCTCTGCTCGGCCAGGAGCGCCTCCGCCTCGTTGGCGGTGACGAGGCTCTCGATGCGGTCGATGCGGGAGGTGAGGCGGGTGTCGCCGCCGGAGAAGTGCGAGCCGATCCGTTTGCGGATCGAGCGCGCCTTGCCGACGTAGAGCAGCTCGCCCTCGCGGTCGTAGAAGAGGTAGACCCCCGGCTGGTCGGGGAGCGACTTGCGCTGCTGCGCGATCCGCTCGGCCCGGCTCTGCGCCTCGTTGTCCCTGCCTTTTGCCATCGCTCTAAGGGTAGGCTGCTGGCCACCCGGCCAAACCGCGCACAGGAGAGATCAGGAGAGCCAGATGACCAGCGAGACCATCAACCCGCCGCAGCTGAACACGATGCGGATCGAGATCGACGGCGAGATCGGCACCCTGACCCTCGACCGCCCCGACGCCTTCAACGCGATGAGCCCGGAGATGATCGGCGAGATGACGGTCGCCTTCTCCTGGCTCGCCGACCGGGCGCCGCTGCGCGGGCTGATCGTCACCGGCGCCGGCAAGGCCTTCTGCGCCGGCGGCGACGTCACCTGGTTCCGCAAAGGGGTCGAGTCGGGGGAGATCGACCTGCCCTCCGAAGTGCGGCGCGGGGCCGAGGTCCTGCACCAGGCGATCATCGACCTGCGGCGCATCCCCTATCCCGTGATCGGCGCGGTCAACGGGCCGGCGGCGGGGGCCGGGTTCTCGCTGGCGCTCGCCTGCGATATCCGGATCGCCGCCAACACGGCCTTCTTCGCCCCCGCCTACGGGCGGATCGGCGCCTCCCCCGACGGCGGCATGACCTACTTCCTGCCGCGCGTGGTCGGGCCGAGCAAGGCGCTCGAACTGCTGCTGGAGGACCCGAACCTGGGCGCCGAGGAGGCGCGGGAGCTGGGCCTGGTGAGCGAGGTCGTCGGCGCCGAGGAGCTGATGCAGAGGGCGCGGGTCAAGGCCGGCGAGCTGGCGAAGAAGGCGCCCCACTACGTGCGGATGGCGAAGCGGCTCTGCGGGGTCAGCATCGAGAACGGCATCGCCGAGCACCTGCAGCTGGAGCGCCACGGGATCGCCGACTCGATGGCGACCGAGGACCTGCGCAACGGGGTCGAGACCTTCTTCAGCGGCGGCACCCCGGAGTTCCACGGACGCTGAACCGGGTAGCGATCACCTGCGTATCGCGGCTACAGTCAACTCAAACCAGTTCCCCGCGGGAAAGGACTGAGATGAAGAAACTAGTTCCCCTGTTCGCCCTGCTGCTCGCCGCGCTGGCGCTTGCCGCCTGCGGCGGTGGCGACGACAACACCTCCACCTCACCGGTGGGAGGCGCCGTCGAAGAAGTCGAAGAAGGCGCTGAAGAAGCAGGCGAAGAGGTCGAAGAAAAGGCCGAAGAAGCCAAGGAAGAGGCCGAAGGCGGCACCGCCGACTCGGCCAGCGTCGATTTCGAAGCCGACCCCGGCGGCAGCCTCGAATACACCACCGACTCGGCGACCGCCGATGCGGGTGAAGTGACCATCAACCTCACCAACTCCTCCTCGGTCCCCCACGACGTGGCGATCGAAGACTCCGGCGGCGAAACCATCGCCCAAACCGAAGTCATCTCCGGCGGCTCCGACTCGACCACCGCCAACCTCAAACCCGGCAGCTACACCTTCTACTGCTCGGTCCCCGGCCACCGCCAGGCCGGCATGGAAGGGACGTTGACGGTCAAGTAGCGCTTGCATCTGCCGGGCGCCGCGGAGCGGCGCCCGGCAGCGCCCTCGTTAGGGTTTCGCTTCCACCGGGTTGCCGCCGCTGGTCACGGCGAAGCTGCCCGTGACTTCCTCAAGTTCCGACCCAAAGCCCGGGCAGAAGATCAATGTTTTGATCAATTTCGCTGTCCCGGCAAGCGTCACTTCGAGCGCCGTTCCGGTTTCAAAATCTCCGGCCAGCGACACTTTGTATTCGCAGTCCCCCCATTTCGATCCCCCGCTGTAGATCGACTCGATGAGCACGAATTCACTCATCCGCACGACCCCTTTCCCCAGACCGTCAACTGCGAATTCCGTAACGATTTCTTCTTCTTCCGGAACCGAGTATTTGATCGTCAGTCCTCCCCAAACACAGCGAGCTCCTTCACTGTTTTCCAACCTGACTTTGTTGACTTGCAACAGTGCACCTGGGTTTTCCGAGATTTCCCCGCTGAATTCGTTTTCGGTGCACGTATGAGCACTGCCGCCGTTGAAAGTGAATTCGCTGCTGAACAATTTCACCGAAGTGCCCGATTTGAGCTGTTCGCCACTTGTCAGGGACAGGGTCACCGGGGCCAGCGTTTCAAACGTCTGGTCGGTGCCGACATGGGTTCCGTTGGAGTTTTCCGCCACCACTCGATAGTGGTAGAGGGTGTCGGCTTTCAGTCCTGAGATCGGCTCTTTCACGGGGACGCTTGCCGATTCGCCGCTGATTTCTTTCGAAGTCGTTTTGGACCCGTACGCCGTGGTGGTCCCATATTCCATCCGGTAGGTCGTGGTCAGGCCCTGAGGTGCGAGGGTGGCTTTCAGCGTCGCGGAGGTCCGCCTTATCTCACTCGGCGAGGAGGGCACTATTCCGGGAATATTGCCACTGGCAAAGCTGCTGTCTTTTCCAACTGCTTTTCCGCCCGCGTTACTGGCGGTGGCACGCCAATAGTATTGACCACCTGGTGTGAGACCGGTGATTTTGTGACTGACCCAGACACTTTCGAATCCGCTGCCCGCCGATCCAGCAGGTACAGGTACCGTCTGAGAGTATTCGCCGGGGGACGTTCCGTATTCGAACTGATAGGTGGTGCTCTGTCCATTCGGAGTTACGAAAGCTGTCAGCGTCACCGCTTCCCCCGAGGATTCGAACATGGGAGTCCAGTTCAGGACTTCCGGAGGGGCCACGGTTGTCAAGGTTTTATCCGCCCCGTAACTAGTTCCGGAGGAGTTGCTGGCCACGATCCGGTAGTGGTATTCGGTTTTCGGACTCAGACCGCTGATCCCTTGGCTTTTTTCGACCGCGGTCGTCCCGGAGCCGGCGCTGACTTCGCTGGTTTTCGATCCATAGCTCGTCGTGGTGCCGTATTCGAAATAGAATTTCGTTTCCAGGCCGTTGGGGTTGACTTTGCCGTTGAGGGTCGCCGTGGTTTCGGCAACGCTGGTCGCGGGCAGGGTTTCCACCGAGGGGGAGAGGGCGAGCGCCGGCGCGGCGATGCCCCCTGCAGCGATGGCACTGAGGACGAGAGTCCCCAGAATCAGACCTACGCGCGTTCCTCTCATCGCCCCGCTCTCCCTTCGAGCCCATAGGGCTCATTGACTAGTCAGCGAGACTCTAGGTATTCGCTGATTCGCTGTCAAACACACGCGAGTTCGCTAAGGAGAAGCTCGTGCTAGGCAGCCATCACCCGCGTCACCGAGTCGCCCACGAAACAGGGCTTCTCGCCGCCCTCGACCTCGAGGGTGAAGCGGGTCACGACCTCGTACCAGCCGCCGCCCTTCTCGTCGATGGAGACGATCTCGGCTTTGGCGCGGACCTTCGAGTCGACGGGGACGGGGGCCGGGAAGCGGATCTTGTTCCAGCCGTAGTTGACCCCGAGGGCGAAGCCGGTGGAGGAGATCAGTTCCTGGCGGAAGCCGTCGACGAGGGAGAGGGTGAGGTTGCCGTGGGCGATCGTGGTGCCGTAGGGGCTCTCGCTCCTGGCCCGCTCGGCGTCGACGTGGATCCACTGGTGGTCGCCGGAGAGCTCGGCGAAGGTGTCGATGTCCGCCTGGGTGACGGTGCGCCACTCGCTCGGGCCGACCTCCTGGCCGACCAGCGACTGCATTCCCTCGACTCCCTGTACCTCCACGGACGCCATCGGCCGGGCAGTTTATCCGCGACGGCTCAGTCGCTCCACCAGCCGGGGATGATCTTGCCGTCGCCGTCGCGCCGTGGGCCGAAAGCGAGCAGCTCGAGGCCGTCGTCGCCGGCCTCGAAGGCGCGGGTCACTTCCGGGGAGACGCGGATCGCGTCGAGGCGCTCCACTTCGATGATCTCGTCGTCGAGTTTGAGCAGGCCGCCGCCGCGAACGACCACGTAGACCTCCTCCGCCTCCTCGTGGTGATGGCCGAAGGCCTGCCGCTTGCCGGGCTTGAGCCGGTGGAAGCTGAAGCCGGTGTCCTCGGTCTCCAGCTCGTCCTTGGCGAAGCGCGCCTCCATGTCGTCCCCGAAGCCGAACTCGGGGGCCGAGTCCTTGACCTCGTTCAGCTTCTTGTGGGTGAAGGGGTTGCGCATCGCCGTCCTTTCGTCGCAGCCGTTGAAACCAGGCTACCCGCACCAGCCATCACGCCACCAGTCGCACTTCGAAGCTGGGTGGGGCGATGGTGCCGGCGCTGCCGATCAGGGCGAGGATGCGGGTGACGTAGGCCTGGGTCTCGGGGTAGGGCGGGATGCAGTGGCAGGCTTCGACGGGAGCGGGGCCGGCGTTGTAGGCGGCGAGGGCGAGTTCGGGAGAGCCGAACTGGCGCAGGAGGTCGGACATCAGGTGGGCCTGGGCCTCGATCGCGGCGACCGGGTCATAGGGGTCGGCGAGGCCGTAGGCGGCGGCGGTGCTGGGCATGAACTGGGCGATGCCCTGGGCGCCCGCCGGCGAGCCGGCGCTGGGATCGAAGCCCGACTCGGCCATCAGCTGCCCCGCCATCAGCGCCGGCGGCACGCCCCAGCGGGCGGCGGAGCGGAGGATCGGCTCGCGGTACTGCGGGGGGACGAACGAGGGCAGGCTGGCCGAGGAAGCGAGCTTCGATCCTCCGCCGGTGCTCAGCGCTTCGCCTTCCGGCGAGCACGGCGCCGGGCCGGCGTCGAACCCGTAGTGCCACGCCTCCCAGCTGTACCTCTGGACGAAGCCGAAGCGGGAGGCGTTGGAGGCCAGCCAGCCGTAGACCGAGGAGGGACCGATGTCGAGCTCGGTCGCGCAGCGGTGCAGCGAGTGGCCGGGCGGGGCGACCCAGGTCGGGTCGGGGTGCGCGGCGAAGAGTTCGGCCTGCTCGGCATCGGAGCGGAAGCCGGAGACGACCATCAGAACAAGGCCGTCGGCGCGGGCAGCGCCCGCCATCTGGTCGTAGGCGGCGGCCACGTCCGGCCGCATTCCCTCCCCGTCGCGGAAGACGAGCGGCCCGCTATAGCCGCCCCCGGTAGCCATGCCGGTGGCTCCGCCTGCCGCCGCGCCGTAAGGCGCGGCGGCTTCGGCAACCGCAGACGCTTCGACCTGCTGACCGCCATCCGCCCGCAGGACCGCGACGATCGTCGCCTTGGCCCGGACCGGCGCGAAGGAGCTCGCGTCCGGGAAGTGGATTCGGACCCGCTCGGGATCGACCTCGTTTGCACGCGCAGCCGCCAGTGCCGCGGTTCGCGCCCGCGCCAAGTAGACGGATTTGGCGATGTGCTCCGGGTTCGGCCGCCCATCCGCCAGCCGCGGCGGCGAGAGCAGCCGCGGCAGGTCGTCGCGCATCGAGCGCACGGCCGAGATCGCGACCAGGTCCGCCGCCCGCTGCGCCCTGCCCTTGCCGGTCACCGCCCCGGCGATCGCGACCAGGGCCAGCGCCCCGGCGATCAGGACCAGAGCGCCGCCGAGGGCCAGGATCAGCGCCTGACCCGACTCGCTCCTCGCCTTCATAGCCCCGCTGGCGCCAGCTGACGGACCAAACGCCTGGGCAGCCCGCCGGGGGAGCCAGCCGGCAACGCCCCGAAGTGGGCGCGCCGCTCCGCGACCCATTGCAGGCGCCGCTTGAGGACGGCGGTGGGGATGCCGCGGCCGAGCAGGTCGCGAACGACCAGCGCCACCAACGGCCGGTCGCGATCGAGGTCGGCGCGGAGGAGGACGCCGGAGGGTCGTGGCCCCTCTTCGCCCTCCACCACCTCCTGCAGGAGCTCTGGCGGAACGTGCAGGACCGCGGTCGCTCCCCGCGCCACCGCGAACGCCGCCGCTGCCGCCCCCAGCCCATCCGGGTCCGCCGGCACCGCGAGGTGACACACCTGTCCCCGAGCGGCGACCCTGGCCTGGGGCAGATGGGCCGCCAGCCGCTCCTCCAATGCCTGAGCGGCGGCTGAGGCAAGCAGCGCCGGCCGCGGCGGTTTGCCGGCGACGTCGACCAGCAGCGTCGCCGTATCGAGGTCGGCGGAGGCACAGGCAAGCGCGGCTGCGGCCCCGCGTGAGCCCTCGGCCTCCCCCACCGCCGCGACGACGACGACCGGCCCCTCCCGCAGGGGGTTGACGACGACGGTCACCGGGCCGGCCTCGCAGCGGCGCTGCTGTCGATCGCCAGCCGCTCGGAGAGCGAGGGGATCGGCGATGGCGGCCGCAGCCGCACCGAGACCGTCCCGCCCTCGACCGCGACCGAGACCTCGTCCTTCGCCCACCCCGGCAGCGCCTCCCGCGCCGCCTCCGCTGCCGAGCCGCCGGAGGCCAGCGCCAGCGCGCCCGCCTCCGCGGCCCCGTCGGCCAGCGTCATCGCGTACCCGGCCGCGAGCAGTTGCAGCGCCACCAGCGCCGCGAGCAGAAGCGCCGGCAGCGCCGCGACCAGCTCGACCGTCGCCTGACCGCGCTCAGCCATCGCCCGGCTCCAGCCCGCTCGCCGCGCTCACCCGCACCCGCGGCAGCGACGGGATCAGCCGCGGAACCTC
>DATHFL010000276.1:0-2845 GCA_035318125.1 Solirubrobacterales bacterium
CCCCCCTACTGCGGATCCACATCAACACCGGTCGATCAAGGACGTGGCGATTGGTGTTGATGTGGATCCGCAGTAGGGGGGCTGGCTGGGAGAGGGTCGTGTGCCCCTCTCCAGACACCCCTCGCTATGGCTCGGGGTTGAGTGTCTGGTGAGGGGCACACGACCCTCTCATCCGGTCGTTTACAGCAGCTTCGAGACGGCGTCTGCCAGGACGTTCGCGGCCGGGGGGTGTTGGCTTAGGTAGAGGTTCGGCTCGATTAGCTCTAGCTCTATTAAGCAGGGTTCGCCGTCGGGGCCGGCGACTTGGTCGACTCGGGCGTAGAGCGGGGCTTCGTCTAGTTGGGCCAGCGCTTGCTCGGCCAGCTCGACCTGTTCCGGGTCCGGTTCGGCTGGTTCCATCGTCCCGCCCCAGATCGACTGGACGCGGAAGTCGCCGGGTTCGGGGCGCTTGCGGACTGCGTGGCTGAAGGCGCCTTCGATGTAGATCAGGGACAGCTCGCCCTGCTCTTCGAGGGAGGGGAGGAAGGGCTGGACCATCGCTTCGCCGCGATCTAGGACTTCCCTTAGGGCCGCCGAACTCTCGCCGGCTCGGACGCGATGCAGGTTCCGCGCCCCGAGGTCGACCACCGGCTTCACCACCGCCTCGTCCCATTCCTCTGCCGCCAGCAGCTCCTCCAGGTCGACCTCCTCCTCGCGACCGACCCAGACGGTGGGCACGGTCCAGACGCCGTGTTCGGCCAGTTCCCGCAGGTAGGTCTTCTCGCTGTTCCAGGCGATCAGCTCTGCCGGGTTGCGTAGCGCGCTCGCCGCTTCGACCCGCCGCGCCCAGGCGAGGAACTCGGCGTGCTTTTCGTGGTAGTCCCAGGTCGAGCGGACCAGGCAGAGGTCGAACCCGCCCCAGTCCACTCCCTCTTCGTCCCAGACGATCGATCGGGCCTCGCAGCCGCGCTCCCGCAGCGCCTCTCCCAGCAGCTCGTCGTCGACCTTGAGGTCGGCGTAGCCGGTGCAGGTGGCGATGGCGATTCGGGGGGAGGACATGGCTGTGGGCGCAGGAAGTATCAGAACGCAGGAGCCGCTTAGACTCAACTTTCGATGAGCGACGAGGTCCAAACCAAGGAGCGCGAGGAGGAGCGACAGCTCGAACTCGAGACGTTGGAGCGCCGGGAAGCGGCGCTCGCGCACGTGGTCAAGTTCGGCGATCCGGTGCTGAAAAGCAAGGCCTCGCCGGTCGGCAGCTTCGGGCCGGAGCTGCACGCCGAGGCCGAGCGGATGTTCGAGATCATGCGCGACGGGCTCGGGGTCGGACTGGCCGCGACCCAGGTCGGCATCCTCCGGCGCCTGCTCGTCTTCCAGGCCGGTCCCGACAGCGAGCCGACCGCCCTCGTCAACCCCGAGATCGAGTGGGTCTCGGCGGAAACGGCGGTGGCCGAGGAGGGCTGCCTGAGCCTGCCGCGGGTCTCGATGGACGTCGAGCGCCCGCTCTTCGCCCGCTTCAGCGGTCGCAACGTCGACGGCGAGCCGATCGTGATCGAGGCCGCCGGCCTGGAGGCGCGCGTCCTCCAGCACGAGCTCGACCACCTCGACGGCGTCCTGATCCTCGACCGCACCACCCGCGAACAGCGCAAGGCGGCGCTGCGGGCGCTGCGCGAGGGCACCGGCTACAGCCCCTCCTCCGAGGAAGAGATCGCCGAAGAGGGCGAGCTCCGCGAGCCCCGCACCGACGCGTGAGGACCGCCTACCTCGGGACCTCCGAGTTCGCCGCCGTCGTCCTGCGGCGCCTCGCCGGCTCGCCGCACCGCCCGGCGCTGGTGGTGACGCCGCCGGACCGCCGCCAGGGCCGCGGCCGCAAGGTGCAGCCGCCTCCCGCCGCGCTGGCGGCAAAGGAGCTGGGACTGGAGCTGCTGCAGGCCGAGAACGTCAACGAGGAGGGGGCGCTGGAGCGGGTGCGCGCCGCCAAGCCGGAGGCGGTCGCCGTCTGCGCCTTCGGGCAGCTGATCCGCGAGCCCCTCCTCTCCGAGTTCCCGCTGCTGAACGTCCATCCCTCGCTGCTGCCGCGCTGGCGCGGCGCCGCCCCGATCGAGCGGGCAATCATGGCCCGCGATCCCGTCACCGGCGTCTGCGTGATGCAGCTGACCGCCGGCCTCGACTCCGGCCCGGTCGCCCTCCGCGAGGAGGTGCCGCTCGACCCCGAGGCGGATTTCGGCGCGCTCTCGGCCCGGCTGGCCGAGCTCGGCGGCGAGCTCCTCGTCAGCGCCCTCGACCTGCAGGCGGAGGGGACGCTGGAGTTCGCCGAGCAGGACGAGGACGAGGTCACCTACGCGGAGAAGATCGAGCCGGGGGAGCGCCGCCTCGACCCGGGCCGCCCCGCGGCCGAGCTGGCGGCGAAGGTCCGCGCCCTCACCCCGCACGTCGGCGCCTACCTGGAGGCCGCCGGAGGCGAGCGCCTCGGCGTCCGCGCTGCCCGCCCGGTCGACGACGATGTCCCGCAGGAGACGCTGGAGGCGCGCGAGGGCCGGCTCCTGCTCGGTTGCGGCGAGGGGGCGCTGCAGCTGGACCTGGTCCAGCCCCCCGGCGGCAAGCCGATGCCGGCCGACGCCTACCTGCGCGGCCACGAGCCGCCGCGGCTGTGAGCGCCGGCAGCGGTCGCGTCTCGCCGGCGCGCTCGCTCGCCTTCGCCACCGTCCGCGCCACCTTCGAGGACGGCGCCTTCACCGAGCGCGCCTTCCGCGCCGAGGCCGACCGGCTCGGGATCGACGGTCGCGAGCGCGCCCAGGCGCAGCGCCTCGCCTACGGTGCCGTCCAGCGCCGCGGCACCAGCGACGTCGCGATCGAAAGGCTGGCGGGG
>DATHFL010000277.1:0-2657 GCA_035318125.1 Solirubrobacterales bacterium
GGCGTGAAGCTCCTCCTCGACGAGCAGATCAGCGGCAAGGTTGCGGAACGGCTCCGGGACCGCGGCCACGACGTCACAGCCCGCCACGGACGACCCAACCCTCCGAGGTCTGAGGGCCCCCGACCTTTTTGAAGTGGCTCAGGCCTGACCCAGGAATGAGCTTTCTCATCTGGCTACAACTGCCAGATACCTAGGTGTCAGTCGGTGACCTTGAAGTCGGTGATCTGGCCGGATTCCAGGTGCCCTGGGATGTTGCAGAACAGCTGGTAGTCGCCGGCGTCGAGCGTGACGGTTTTTTCGATGGTTTCGCCTGGGTCGATCAACTCGACGATGCCCGTTGCCTCGTCTTCCGGCGATTCCACGGGGGCGATTCCCGCCAGCAGGGCATGCGGCGCTGCGCCCTCGTTGGTGATCGAGAACGTCAGCTCGCCGGCGCTGACCTCTGGCACATCGGTCTCGATGTACATCTCGCCCATCGTCACTCCTACGTCGGCGTCGACGGCCGGCACCCGGTCGGTGCCGTGGTCGTAGTCGCCGTGGTCCATCTCCGGCGCGGCCGGTGCGTTCTCGGTTTCGAACACGCCGATCGCTCCCTTGACGGTGTCCCCGAAGGCGTGGGTCACGAACGGGTAGGCGCCCTCCCGGTCGAGGGTGAATTCGACGATCCCGCCCTGGGAGGGAGCGAGGTTGACGGTCTGGGCGTGGAAGCCCTCGACGCCCTCGATTTCAGTGCGGTCGAAGACCGTCCCGATCACGTGGAACGCCGACCAGATCGAGGGGCCGGAGTTGAGGACGTAGACCCTGACCCGCTCACCGCGCCCGACCTCGATCGGAGCCTCCTGGTACTGGGCGGCATAGCCGTTGAAGGCGATCACGTCGGGTTCTTTGGCCTCCATCTTGGCGAGGTCGCCGTCGCCGCCGGGCTCGCCGATGTAGTACTCCTGCTGGTTGATCCAGAGTTCCCGGTCGGCCGGCGGCAGGTCCCGGGGTTTGACGATCATCATGCCCACCATGCCCGAGCCGGTGTGCTGGAGGACCGGCTGCGTGGCGCAGTGGTACATGAACACGCCGGGGTGCTTGGCGGTGAACTTCAGGGTGGTCTTCTCCCCGGGGGCGATCGTCTTGAACGCCGTCTCGGGGTTCAGCTCGGAGGAGTGGAAGTCGATCGAGTGCGGCACCCGCACCTGCATCGCCTCGCTGCTGCCGTTGAACAGCGTCATCTCGACCCGGTCGCCCTGTTCGACCACCATCGGCGCCGAAACGCCGTTGCCGCGGTTGAACTCGCCGTTGACCGCGTAGGACCAGACGCGCGTTGGCGGGAAGTCGTTGGAGACCTTCGTCACGTGCTCGTAGACGTCGATTTTGAACTTCTTCACCGCTCCCGGCGGGACCGGGGGCAGGGTGGGGTCGGCCCGTTTGAACTCCTCGGAACCCGGCACCCTCACGTCGGCGAGGGCCGTGAGGTCCTCTTCGGGTTTGTAGGAGGCCGAGCCCGCGGGCGCGTCGGCGGCTGCCGCGGCCGGGACCGCCGTGGAGGTCTCGTCGCCGTGCTTGGCGGCGTAGTAGGAGACGACTGCCACCAGGCCGAGGAGGATGGCGAGGCCGAGTACCCGCATGATCCACCCGTCGATCCGGTGGCTCATGTCGTTGCGGTCCGTCCCGTTCGGTGCGGTCGGGCTTTTCTCGCGTCCTGACCCGGTTGGGTGGCCGTCTGCCATTCCAGTCTCCTTCGTGGTCGTGTCGCTGGGGTTAATGGGCGTGTTCGCTCATCTGGCGGAAGACGGCTTCGACCTCTTCCGGGGGGCGCTTTTCGAGCAGCGGCAGGTAGTCGTCCTCCTCCTTGCGGAAGTGGACGAGCAGGAGGGCGTGCAGGCCGTAGAGGAGCTCCTGCAGCTGGTCGAGGTCGTCGGGCGGGGCCGCTGCCAGCGCCTCGATGCGAGAGACGATCGCGCGGTGGTCGCTGATCATCGTCGCCGTCGCTTCGGGGCTGCCGAGCGCCGATGCCACGGCCGGGTAGAGGACGTGCTCCTCGGCCTCGGCGTGGGGAACCAGGGACTGGCGCAGGAAGGCGACGATCGGTCGCAGCTCGGCCTCCCGCTCGGCGGGGCTCATCCGCGGCAGCCGGGCGGCGAGGGTGCGGAAGCCGTCGATGTGTCCGAGCAGCTCCGCGTGCTCTTCGCGAAAGGCGTCGACGGCGCTCATGACCTTCGGCCCTCCCGCACGCGTGCCCAGCCCTGCCCGGACCTCGTCTCGACCGGCCTGTGCATTCCTTCGTGTACCTCCATGAAGCCTCCTTGCCTGCGGGACTCAGCGACTCGTTGTCCGCGAAGGTTCGCTCACACACCCGCCGGCGCCATCGGGGGAAAGCCGCAGTTTCGCCCGCGCCTTGCCCGCAGATGCATTCGCATCGAGGCGGCCGGCGCTCCAGCGGCAGATCGACGAGAAGCTGGCGGAGGCCGGGTGACGACGAGGTAGATCGCGCCCGTTCAAACTGCGGCTGTGCTCACCGCCTTCGGCGTTCTCGCCGTGACCTTCATGATGGCGATGTACGCGCTGGAGCGGCGCGGGCGGGACTACGTGCTCGGCTTCGCCTGCGGCTGCCTGGCCTCCAGCGCCTACGGCTTCCTCGCCGGCGCCTGGCCCTTCGGCGTGGTCGA
>DATHFL010000278.1:0-18062 GCA_035318125.1 Solirubrobacterales bacterium
TCCGGCGCACGATCCGCGAGGAAGAAGAAGTCGCCGCCGGCGCCCCGGTGACGCTGCGGCGCGACGTCGGCTACGACCTGATCGCCTACCTGGAAGAGAACCAGCGCGAGTTCCCGGGGGTGACCGTGCAGCGGATCTTCGTCCGCCACTACCCGCAGGGCTCGCTCGCCGCCCACGTGCTCGGCAGCGTCGGCGAGATCTCCGATGACGAGCTGAAGGAGCCGACCTACAAGGGGCTCGAGCCCGGCGACGAGGTCGGCAAGGCCGGCGCCGAGTACACCTACGACGAATACCTGCGGGGCGAGCCGGGGCTGACCAAGATCCAGGTCAACGCGCTCGGTCAGCCGACGCCCGGCGGGCAGCTGGTCTCGGCCGCGCCGACGCCCGGCGACAACCTGAAGCTGACGATCGACGCCGACGTGCAGACCGCCGGCGAAGAAGCGCTCGCCTCGCGCGGCCTGCCCGGCGCCTTCATCTCGATGAACATCGACACCGGCCAGATCCTCGGCCTCGGCTCCTTCCCGACCTTCGACCCGACCGATCTGATCGAACCGACCCAGCAGCAGGTCAACGAGCTCTACCGCGACCCGGTGCTGGCGCCGCTCTTCGACCGCGCCACCGAAGGCGCCTACCCGACGGGTTCGATCTTCAAGATCATCACCGCCCTGGCGGCGCTCGAAAACGGCGTCATCTCTCCCGACGAGCCGATCTACGACGGCGGCGAGCTGAAGGTCGGCGGTCAGACCTTCCAGAACGCCGGCGGCATCGCCTACGGCCCGGTGGCGCTGGCGCGGGCGCTGCAGGTCTCCTCCGACGTCTACTTCTACACCCTCGGCCTCGACATGTGGGACACCAACGAGCTGCAGGAATGGGCGCACAAAATGGGGATCGGGCGGCCGACCGGGCTCGACCTGCCGGAGGAATCCGAAGGCCTGCTGCCGAGCAGGGCCTGGCGCGACCAACTCTACGAGGAAGAACTGACCGAACGGCCCTGGTCGGCCGGCGACAACATCCAGCTGGCGACCGGGCAGGGCGACCTGCAGACGAGCCCCCTGCAGATGGCGATCGCCTACGCCGCCCTCGGCAACGGCGGCCGCATCGTCACCCCGCACGTCGGCCTCGAAGTCGAGGACGCGGCGGGGCGGGTGCTGAGGGAATTCGACCCCGGCATCCGCCGCAAGTTCCACATCGACCCCGCCCATCGCCAGGTGATCCTCGAGGGACTGCACGCGGCGGCGCAGGAAGGCGACGGCACCGCCGCCGGCGTTTTCGGCGGCTTCCCGATCCCGATCGCCGGCAAGACCGGGACCGCGGAACGGCGCGGCCACGCCGACCAATCATGGTTCGCGGCGCTCTCCCCGTACCCCAACCCGCGTATCGTGACCATTGCCACCGTCGAGGAAGGCGGCTTCGGAGCCGAATCGGCTGCCCCGGCCGTACTCCACATCCTCGAAGCGATCTACGACAAACAGGCCACCGAAGTCTCCAGCGCCGGCGGCGCCGAATGAGCACCTACGCGACCAGAACCAGGAACACGAGGCCCGAGCCCTTCGCGGTCCACGCCGGCCTCGCCGAGCGTCTCGGCCTCGCCCACATGGACTGGCCGCTGACGATCGGCGCCGTCAGCCTGATCGCCGTCAGCGTCTTCGTGCTCGGCCAGGCGACCCAGAACGACGTCCCCGGCGACCCCGGCTACTACCTCGACCGGCAGGCGATCTACGCCGCCCTCGGGATCGTCGGAATGTTGGTGATGACCCGGATCGACTACTCGCGCTTCCGCGAGCTGCGGGTCGGCATCTACACCTTCCTCTGCACCAGCATCGCCCTGGTCTTCGTCTTCGGCTTCGCCGCCCGCGGTTCGCGGCGCGCCTTCGAGCTTCCCTTCTTCAGCTTCCAGCCGTCGGAGCTCGGCAAGCTCCTGCTCGTGCTTGCGCTTGCCGGGTTCGTGATCGACGGCGCCAGGCGGGGCTCGCCGGTCCAACGGACCGTGCGCTACCTCTGCCTCGGCCTGGCACCGGCTGCGCTCGTCTTCCTGCAGCCCGACCTCGGCACCTCCCTGGTGTTCGTGGCCGCCACCCTCGCCGTCATGTACTTCGGAGGCGTCCCCTGGACGCACTTCGCGGTCATCGGCGGCGCCCTCGTCGCCCTGACCGCGCTGGTCCTCGTCGTCGCTCCGGCGATCGGGACCCCGGTCCTCAAGGGGTACCAGGAGGAACGGCTGACGTCGTTCCTCAACCCCGACGAGCACGCGAGCGGCGCGGGTTACCAACAGAACCAATCAGTGATCGCCACCGGCGCCGGGCAGTGGTCCGGCCGGGGCGACAAAGCCACTCAAACGCGGCTCGACTTCGTTCCCGAGCGGCACACCGACTTCATCTTCGCGGTGATCGGTGAGCGCTACGGGTTCATGGGCGCCGCGTTCGTCCTATCCCTTTACGCCCTGATCTTCTGGCGGGCGCTGCGGATCGTGACGCTCTCGAAGAACTCCTACGGGACCCTGGTGGCGGGCGGCATCGCCGTCACGCTGCTGTTCCAGACCTTCGTCAACGTGGGGATGAACCTGGGGATCATGCCGATCACCGGGATCCCCCTGCCGCTGATGAGCTACGGAGGGTCCTCCGTCATCGCTACCTTCCTGGCGGTCGGCGTTCTTCAGAGCATCAACGTCCAAGCGCATCTCAGTCAGAAGGGAAGGTTCGCCTGGTGATCTCTGGAAAGGGGTCCGGCAATGCGTACCAACCTGAACTGAGCTGAATCAACAATGAAAAAAACGATTTTGGTGTCCGCCGAGCACGGCGAGACCCGCGTGGCCGTCCTCGAGGCAAAGCAGAAGGGCGGCAAAAGCCACGTTGCCGAGCTCTACATCGAGCGGCGCGGGCGTCGCTCGATCGTCGGCAACATCTACAAGGGGAAGGTCGACAACGTCCTTCCCGGAATGGAGGCCGCCTTCGTCGACATCGGCCTCGAGCGCAACGGCTTCCTCCACGTCGACGAGATCCTGCTGCCCAACGGCGAACAGGCGCCGCGGCGCGGTCGCGGCAGCGGCCGTCGCATCAACGAGCTGATCAAGCCGGGCCAGGAGATCCTGGTCCAGGTGGTCAAGGACCCGCTGAAGTCGAAGGGCGCCCGGCTCTCGATGAACGTCTCGATCGCCGGCCGCTACCTCGTCTTCGCGCCCCACGGCGGCGGCGTCGGGGTCAGCCGCCGGCTGACCGACAAAGAGCGCGACCGGTTGCGGAAAATGGTCGACCGCACCTACAAGGGGCCGGGCGGGCTGATCGTTCGCACCGCCGCCCACGGGGCGAAAAAAGCCGACTTCGTGCGCGAGATCGGCTACCTGCAGAAGCTCAACGAGGTGCTGGAGCGGCGGGCCGAGTCGACTAAGGCGCCGGCCCTGGTCTTCCAGGAGGCCGACCTCTCGGTGCGGGTCCTCCGTGACGTCTTCCTCAGCGAGTTCGAGCGGGCGATCATCGACTCGCCGAAGCAGTTCGAGCGGGTGACGAGCTTCTTCCAGCGCACCGCCCCCGAGCTGGTCGGCGGGGTCGAGCTCTACAAGGGCAAGAAGCCGCTGCTCGAGAAATGGAGCATCGACAAGGAGATCGAGTCGACCCTGAACCGTCGCGTCGACCTGCCCTCCGGCGGCTACCTGATCATCGACTACGCCGAGGCGCTGACGGTGATCGACGTCAACAGCGGCTCCTTCACCGGCCGCGGCAAAGGCGGCCTCGAGGAGACGATCACCAGGGTCAACACCGAGGCCGCCGAGGAGGCGGTGCGGCAGCTGCGGCTGCGCGACATCGGCGGCATCATCGTCATCGACTTCATCGACATGGCCCGCGCCAGCAACCGCGACAAAGTCCTGAAGACGATGCGCAAAGCGCTCGACGCGGACAAGTCGAAGAGCTACGTGGTCGAGGTCTCGCCGCTGGGGCTGGTGGAGATGACGCGCCAGAACGTCACCGACGGGGTGCGGGAGATCCTCACCGCCCCCTGCCCGACCTGCGAGGGCGAGGGGGTCGTGCTCTCGGCCGAGACGGTGGCGCTGGACGGCCTGCGGAAGATGCGCGACATCGTCGCCGAGCACGGCGACGCCGAGGCCTTCCTGGTCCGGGTCAACCCCAAGGTCGCCCACGAGCTCAACGACTCCGACAGCGGCCTCGCCGAGCTCGAGGGGGAGACCGGCAAGCAGTTCCACTTCGAGGGCGGCGACGCGCTGCCGATCGACAGCTTCGAGCTGGTCGAGTCGGGGACGCGGGCCGAGATCGAGGAGCGGGCGCTGCCGTTCAAGGTCGGCGAGGAGGTGCTGGTCAAGATCGACGAGCCGCACATGTATAACGCCGACGACGCGGTGGCGCGGATCGACTCCTACATCGTCAGCGTCACCGGCGGCGGCCGCTACGTCGGCGAGCGCAAGCTGGTGCGGATCGACGAGGTCGAGCGTTCGGCCGCGGTCGCCTCGCTGCTGGGCGGCGAGTCTCCGAACGGCTCCGGAGGAGACGGGGAAAACGGCTCCCAGGTAGACTCCGGCGCTCCTTCGCGCAGGCGCAGGGGTCGCAGAGGCGGCCGCGGGCGTTCGCGCGCTTCCCAAGGCAGCAAGGACGAATGAGCACGTACGCAGTAGTCGAAACCGGAGGCAAGCAGTACAAAGTCGAGGAGGGCACGTCCCTGCTCGTCGATCGGCTCGACGCCAAAGAGGGCGACAAAGTCGCCCTGCGCCCCGTGCTCTTCCGCGGTGACGACGTCATCGCCGGCGGCAAAGACCTCGAGAAGGTCAAAGTCGAGGCGAAGGTCGCCGAGCACCTGCGGGGACCGAAGGTGAAAGTCTTCAAATACAAGGCGAAGAAGGGCTACCGGCGCCGCGCCGGCCACCGCTCCGAGCTGACCAGGCTCGAGGTGACCGCGCTGAAAGGCGGCGCCACCAAAACCAAAAAAAGCCCATCAGCGAAAGCGAAAAAAGCCGAGAAAGAGGAGGCCTAGGGCATATGGCTCACAAGAAAGGACTCGGCTCC
This sequence comes from Solirubrobacterales bacterium, assembly GCA_035318125.1. GTDB lineage: Bacteria > Actinomycetota > Thermoleophilia > Solirubrobacterales > 70-9 > VAYN01. Next base: position 5,010 of record DATHFL010000278.1, read on the forward strand.
AGCCGCAACGGTCGCGAATCGAACCCGAAGATGCTCGGCGTCAAGGTCTTTGCCGGCCAGCGGGTCAGCGGTGGCGAGATCATCGTCCGCCAGCGCGGCACCCGCTTCTGGCCCGGCGACGGCACCGGCCTCGGCCGCGACCACACGATCTTCGCCACCCGGGCGGGTACGGTGGACTTCAAGCCGGCTCGCAAGGGCCGCACCATCTCGGTTCTGCAGGATTAACGGAAAGAGAGAGGTTTATGAGTTTCGTCTCTGAGCGCAGAGACCCTCGGCGGCTCATCGCCATGGTCTCCGCATTGATTGCCCTTGCCTTCGTCGCGATGTTCGCGTTCGCGTCCCGCGCGCAGGCGGAAGAACTGCTCTTCTGGGACAACTACAGCGCTACGCCGGGCAGCATCGCCTTCAGCAGCATCACCGGCAGCGGCGGTGCCGCACTCAACTTCGGGGCCACCAAACTGGAAAGCCCGGAAGGCATCGCCTACGACCGCGTCACCAACAGGATCTACGTCGCCAGCCCCGGAACGGGCGCGAACGGTGAGCTCCTCTTCGTCAACCTCGACGGCAGCGGCGGCGGTGTGTTCGCCCCCACCGGCGTGCCGATCGAAAACCCGCTCGGCGTCGCGATCGACCCCGTCACCCGGATGATCTACTGGGTCAACGGGGAAGGCCCCGGCGAACCTGACGGCTCGATCGCGGGCGCCAACCTCGACACCGGCGCCGGCAGCCTGCTGAACACCGCCGGCGCGCCCCTCAACGACCCGTACCGGATCGCCCTCGACACCGTCGACGGCCGTGTCTACTGGACCAACGAAACCCCGGACCCGGAAAAAATCGGTTTCGCCAACGTCAACGGCACCGGCGGCGGCGAGCTTCCCACGACCGGCGCGACCCCGCCCAACGGGATCACCGGCCTGGCTGTGGACGAAGTGAGCCGGCGCCTCTTCTGGATCGACAGCACCGGTGTCTCCTTCGCCAGTCTCGCCGGCGGTGCCGGCGGCGACGTCGACATCACCGGCTCCGTCTACAACGGCCCCTACGGGATGGCGGTCGACCCGACGCTGAACCGCGTCTACTGGGCCAACTACAGCAACGCAGAAGTCCGCGCCGGCGCGTTCGGCTTTGCCGCCGTCACCGGCGGCGGCAGCACGATCAGCCCGGTTGAAGCTCCGGTGAACGGTCCCCAGGACCCGCTGATCATCAAGAGCCCGGGTGGCACGGGAGCGCCGGCGGTGACGCGTTCCGCGTCGAACCGCGCCGCGCTCTCCTGCTCGACCGGCAGCTGGGGCGCCGACTTCCCCGGCGGCTTCGTCTACCAGTCGCCGCGCTCGTTCGCCTACCAGTGGTACCGCAACGGTGTGCCGATCGGCGGGGCGACCGCTCCGACGTTCACCGCCACCTCGCCCGGTTCCCACACCTGCGCGGTGACCGCCACCAACCAGGCCGGCTCCGCCACCCAGGGCAGCGGTGCGGTCAACGTCAATGCCGCGAAAGTCAAGCTCACCACCAAGAAAAAAGCCAAAGGTGAGCCGGGCGACCTGGTCAAATTCAAAGTCAAGGCCGTCAACCAGGGCGACCTGAAGCCGAAGAACGCGAAAGTGTGCGTGAAACTGCCGAAAGCGGCAAAAGACGACCTCAAAGCGCCGAAATGCAAGTCGCTGGGCCAGCTCAAAGCCGGCGGCAAAAAGACGCTCACGCTGAAAGTCGAAATCAAAGACGCGGCCGACGAAGGCATCGACAAGCTGACCTTCCAGGTGAAGGGCAGCGCCGGCAAAGCCGCCAAGTCGAAGATCATCGTCGGCTAGCCCCGGCGTAGATCGCAGTATTGAGAGCGGGAGGGCTTCGGCCCTCCCGCTTTCGTTCGCGGGGAGCTGGACCCTGGGTTTCTATCCGACTAACCGCCAAGACGAACTGCATCAAATTTTCTATCTGCTGGGTGGAAAAGTTGATGCAGTTCGGAGTTCCACCCGGCTCTGCTCGTATCGTCGTTGGATGGACGACAGTAGACTTCCGATTCCTTTGCCCGTTAAACGCGAGGTCCGGCAACGTTGTGGATTCGGTTGCGTCTTTTGTGGCTTGCCCCTCTACGAGTACGACCACCTCGTCCCCTATGCGGAGGTCGAAGAGCATGATCCCGAGAATCTTGTGTTGCTTTGCGCCACGCATCACCGGGAGAAGACTTCAGGGCTATTGACGAGCGATCAGGTCGATGCTGCCCGGAAGTCCCCCTGCAATATTGAGAAAGGGGAGACTCACCCTTACGAGTTGCACTACGAAGGCAAGAGCTGCGAGGCGCGCATCGGATCCAATTCGATCACCTGGCCGGAGCTCCGTGATGGTTCAGCCGTTGCGGGGATACTCGTCGATGACACCCCGATAGTGGGGTTCAGCGTCGATCGGGGACGCTTGCTCCTGACGGTCCAGCTCCTGAATGCCGAAAACGAACTTCTTGTTCAGATCGTCGAGAACGAGCTGATTCTCTCGACCGTCCCCTGGGATGTCGAATTCGCCGGCAGGAGACTCACGGTCCGACACGGCGCTGGCGACATCTTCGTCGGTATGACCTTTGAGCCTCCGTCGCGGGTCGTGGTTGATCGAGGACATCTTTGGCGCAACGGGGTCCAACTCAACGTGACGCCCAGCGATCTGCATGTGGCCGGGGCGCTGCACATGGCAGGCTGTGTTGTCTCGGACTGCTCCGTAGGCGTTGCCATTGGAAGCAGCCAATTGGGTGGGGGTGGCATCTTCATGCCGGTCGCCCAGCGCCAGGCATTCGAGCCATCCGAAGAAACCGAGGTTCGCATCATTCGCATGACGACTGCCTAACCCGTCCTTTCCTCGAAGGGTGTATCTACTCTCCTCCTTGTGTACGACAAGGCGAAGATCTGGGTCGAGGGAGGAGCTGGTGGGAACGGGTGCATCTCGTTTCGGCGGGAGGCTCACGTGCCTCGCGGCGGGCCCGATGGCGGCGATGGGGGGCATGGAGGGGATGTGGTCCTTGTCTGCGAGCCGTCGAAGCGGGACCTTGGGGCGCTGAGGGGGAGCAAGCACTTCCGGGCGCAGCGGGGGCGGCACGGCGAAGGGTCGAACCGACACGGGGCGCGGGGTGAGGACGTCGAGATCCCGGTGCCGCCGGGGACGCAGGCTGAGGCGGTGGACGGGAGCAGGATCGACCTCGTCACGCCGGGGCAGCGGGCGGTCGTCGCCCGCGGCGGTCGCGGCGGGCACGGCAACAAGCGCTTCGCCAACTCGACCCGGCAGGCGCCCCGCTTCGCCGAGAAAGGCAGCTCCGGCGAAGCGGACTGGATCGAGCTGCGGCTGAAGCTGCTGGCCGACCTCGGCCTGGTCGGGCTGCCGAACGCCGGCAAGTCCTCGCTGCTGAGCCGGCTGACGCGGGCGGCGCCGAAGGTCGCCGACTACCCCTTCACGACGATCTCGCCGGTCCTGGGGACGATCGAAGGCGAGGACCGCCAGGCGGTGATCGCCGACATCCCCGGCCTGATCGAGGGTGCGAGCGCCGGCGCCGGGCTCGGGCACGAGTTCCTCGCGCACGTGGAGCGCTGTCGGGTGCTCGTGCACGTGCTCGACCTGGCGCCGCTGGAGGGCGACCCCGTCGCCAACTACGAGACGGTGCGGGGCGAGCTGGCGGCTTACGGGACCGGCCTCGAGCGCCTGCCCGAGCTGGTGGCGCTGAGCAAGCGCGACCTGCTGCCGCCCGAGCGGGTCGAGGCGGCGGTGCGGGAATGGCGGAAGCGCCTCGGCGACGGGGCGCTCGGCGTGCTCGCGGTCTCCTCGGCCACGGGGGAGGGGCTGGACGAGCTGCGGCGGCGGATCCTCGCCGAGCTGCCCGAGGTCGCGCCTGCGGCGGCTCCCGGGGCGCAGCCGGACGACGAGTTCGAGGCCGAGCACCGCGTCTACCGTCCGGCCGGCGAGGGCGGCTACTGGGTCGAGCGGGAGGACGACGGCGGCTTCCGCGTCCTCGGCCGCGGCGTCGAGCTGCTGTTCGAACGCCACGACGTCGGCAACGAAGAAGCGCTCGCCTACCTGGAGCAGCGGCTGAAGGAGATGGGGGTGATCGCCGCCCTCGACCGCGCCGGTTTCCAGCCGGGAGACGACGTTCGCGTCGGCGAGCACGAGTTCGAGCTGCACCCGTAGGGGCTACGTTTCCCCGATGACCCTGGTCGTCAAGCTCGGATCCTCGATCGTCGCCGCCGACGACGGCGAGCTGCGCGCCGATGTGCTCGACTCCGTCTGCCGGCAGGTCGGCGAGCTCGAGCGGGGCGGCGAGCGGATCGTGCTGGTCACCTCCGGGGCGATCGCGCGGGGGATGCGGCTGCTCGAGCTGCCGGTGCGGCCGCGGGCGATGGACGAGCTGCAGGCGGCCTCGGCGGTTGGGCAGGGCGACCTCTTCCGCGCCTACGAGAGCCGCCTCGCCGAGCACGGCACCCGCGCCGCCCAGGTCCTCCTCACCGCCGCCGACATCGGCGCCCGCACTAACTACCTCAACGCCCGCCGGACGCTGCGGCGGCTGATCGAGTGGGGGGTGGTCCCGGTCGTCAACGAGAACGACACCACCGCCACCGACGAGATCAGCTTCGGCGACAACGACTTCCTCGCCGCCCAGGTGGCGCTGCTGCTCGACGCCCGGCTGCTGGTCCTGCTCACCAACGTCGACGGGCTGCTCTCGGGGGACCCGCGGGTCGATCCGGGGGCGGAGCTGATCGGCGAGATCGCCGACTTCTCCCAGCTGGAGGGGCTGGAGATCGGCGACCGCACCTCGGTCTTCGGCTCGGGCGGGATGCGGAGCAAGGTCGCGGCGGCGGAGATGGCGAGCGAGGCCGGGACCCCGACGGTGATCTGCAACGGGACCAGCGAGGGCACCCTGCTCGCGGCCGCGGCCGGCGAGGCCTGCGGCACCCGCTTCGCCGCCGGCGAGGGCAGGACGTCGAGCTTCAAGCTCTGGCTCAAGTACGCGAAGACCTCGCGGGGGCGGCTGGTCGTCGACGCCGGCGCCGCCCGGGTGCTGCGCGAGCGCGGCTCCAGCCTGTTGCCGGTCGGGATCGCCGCCGTCGAGGGCGAGTTCGAGGCCGGCGACGCGATCGACGTCGCCAGCGACGGCGAGACGATCGGCAAAGGGATCACCGACTACTCCTCGCGCGAGCTGCAGCGGGTGATCGGGATGCAGAGCGCGCAGGTGCGCGAGCTGCTGCCGCACGCCGCCGACGAGGTCGTCCACCGCGACCGCTTCGTGCTGCTCTAAAGCGCCTCGGCCTGCGGCCCTCGGCCAGTACCCTTTGCCGATGGCCGTCACCGAGACCACCGTCGCCGAGAGCTGCGCCGCGGCGAAGCGCGCCGCGCGCCCGCTCGCGTGCGCCTCGACCGCGACGAAGAACGCCGCCCTGGAGGCGACCGCACGCCTGCTCGAAGAGCGCAGCGAGGCGATCCTCGAGGCCAACGCCGGCGACCTCGCCGACGAGGGCGCCGCCGGGCTGACCGAGGCCCTGCGGGACCGGCTGCGGCTGACCCCCGAGCGGGTGGCGGCGATGGCCGGGGGCGTGCGCGTGGTCGCCGCGCTCGACGACCCGGTGGGGGAGGAGCTGGAACGGAAAACGCTTGCCAGCGGCATCGACCTGCGCAAGGTGCGGGTGCCGCTCGGGGTCGTCGCCGTCGTCTACGAGGCGCGCCCGAACGTGACGATCGACTGCGCGGCGCTGACGATCAAGAGCGGCAACGCGATCGTCCTCCGTGGCTCCCACTACGCCGACCGCTCCAACGGCGCCCTGGCGGCGATCGTCCGCGAGGCGCTGGCCGAGGCCGGGCTGCCCGAGGACGCGGTGCGGCCGATCGGCGGCGGCGGGCACGAGGAGCTGGCCGAGCTGGCGACCCAGGAGGGGACCGTCGACCTGCTGATCCCGCGCGGCGGCGAAGGCCTGAAGGCGGCGATCAAGGCGGTGGCGACGGTGCCGGTGATGTACGCGGCGGCCGGCAACTGCCACGTCTACGTCCACGCCGAGGCCGATCCGGAGATGGCGCGGCGGATCGCCGTCAACGCCAAGGTCCAGCGCCCCGGCGTCTGCAACGCGGCCGAGACGCTGCTGATCGACGCGGCGATCGCCGAGCGCTTCGCGCCGGCGGTGCTCGCCGACCTCGCCGCCGCCGGCGTCGAGCTGGTCGGCGACGAGCGCGCCCGCGCCGCCGCCGGCGAGGTCGAGGTCGGCCCGGCGAGCGAGGAGGATTGGGACAGCGAGTACCTCGGGCTGAAGATGGCGGTCGCCGTCGTCGATTCGGTCACCGACGCGGTCGAGCACGTCAACGCCCACGGCACCGGCCACTCGGAGGCGATCGTCACCGGCTCGGAGGAGGCGGCCGAGGAGTTCGTCGCCGGGGTCGACGCCGCCGCCGTCTACGTCAACGCCTCGACCCGGTTCACCGACGGCTTCGAGTACGGGATGGGCGCCGAGATCGGTAACTCGACCCAGAAGCTGCACGCCCGCGGGCCGATCGGGATGCGCGAGCTGACGACCTTCAAGTACGTCGCGCGCGGCAACGGCCAGGTGCGTGAGTAGCCCTGACCGCGCGGCGATCGGCGTGCTGGGGTCGGCCTTCAACCCGCCGCACCTCGGCCACCTCGCGCTCGCGCAGGAGGCGCTCTGGCAGCTCGGCCTCGACGAGGTGGTGCTGGTCCCGACCGGCGAGGCGCCGCACAAGCGGATCGCCGACGACCCCGGGCGGGAGGAGCGGATGGAGATGACGCGGCTGGCGGCGGCGGACGACTCGCGCTTCTCGGTCTCCTCGCTGGAGGTCGAGCGCGAGGGGCCGTCCTACACGTATGAGACCTTGGAGGCGCTTGCAGAGGAAAGGGGCGACACGGAGCTGGTGTTCGTGATGGGGGCGGACGCTGCCGTCGGCCTCGAGAGCTGGCGCCGGCCCGAGCGCGTGGTCGAGCTGGCGAGCCTGGCGGTGGCGCGGCGGGCGGGCGTCTCCGACGCCGACGTCGCCGAGACGATGCGCAGCCTCGGCTGCGAGGGGCGGGCGACGATGCTGGAGATGCCGCAGTTCGGCGTCTCCTCCTCGGCCGTGCGCGAGCGGGCCAAGCAGGGGCGGCCGCTGCGCTACCTCGTCCCGCAACCGGTCGCCGGCTACATCGAGGAGAAGGGGCTCTACCGATGAGCCAGGCGCAGTCCGAGCAGCTGGCGCGTCAGCTGGCGGCGATCGCCGACGCGAAAAAGGCCGAGGACGTGGTCGTGCTCGACATGCGCGAGCTGGTCGCCTACACCGACTTCCTGGCGATCTGCACGGCGCGCAGCGAGCGGCAGGCGCGGGCGATCGTCGACGAGGTGCGGCTGCGGGTGAAGCGGGAGACGGGCCTGCTGCCCGGCGGGGTGGACGGCGGCGGCGACGCCGGCTGGACGATCCTCGACTACCTCGACTGCGTCCTCCACGTCTTCACCCCGGAGGCGCGCGAGCGCTACGGCCTCGAGGACCTCTGGCGCGAGGCGCCGCGGCTGGAGCTCGATCTCGACGCTCCGGAAGCCTCTTCGGCGGCCAGCGCTTAAATCCGTCCGAGCGCTCCCATACGGTGCGGGCCCATGAATGGGTTCAAACGGGGGCTGTTCGGGTATCGCCGTGCCGAGGTGGAGGACGCGCTCTCCGCTCGCGACGCTCGCATCCTCGGTTTGGAGCTGAGGTCCGACGCGCAGCGGCAGGCGATCGACGAGCTCGAGAGCGAGACCATGGCGCTCTCCGGGATGGTGATCGAGCGGGAGCGCGAGATCCGCGTCCTCGGCCAGCGCCTGCGCGAGGCCAACGAGTGCCACGACCGCAGCATCGCCTCGCTGGAGGCGATCACCACCCGGCTCGAGGAGCTTGAGGCGCAGGCCCGCGGCCAGGCGACCCGGATCCGGATGAAAGCGCTGCGCGAGGCGGTCGAGGTGAGCAAGAAGGTGAAGGCCCTGGCCGACATGACGCCGGCCCTGGAGGCCGAGGCGCAGAACGGGGCGGAGGCCCCCGCCGACGCCCCGGCGGGCGACGGCCTCTACGCGGGCCGGGTCCAGCTCGAGATCGGCCCGCTCGGCGACTTCTCCCAGCTCGTCGGCTTCGAGGACGCGGTCGGCCAGCTCGGCGCCTCGGAGATCTCCGTCGACCGCTTCTCCGACGGCCGCGCCACCTTCTCGATGCACCTGGACGAACCGGTCGACCTCCTCCGCGAGCTCGAAGACCACTCCAACCTCGACTTCAAGGTCCGCCACACCGCCCCGGACAACCTGATCCTCGACGTCGACGAGGACCCAGGCCCCGAACAGCGCGCCGCCTGACGATCTGTGCGCCGCGGCCGGCGCGGTAAACTGCGGTTCAGAACTGGGGCTGTAGCTCAGCTGGAAGAGCGCGTCGCTGGCAGCGACGAGGTCAGGGGTTCGAGCCCCCTCAGCTCCATCGTCCCAATTCGATGCGCGATTGGCGAGTTGGCATGCCTATAGCGAGGTCAACTCACCAATCGTCGTTCCGCTGGCTCCTGAGCTTACGCCTGCCTCCTTAACCAAGGAGGCCTTTCCTTTTGTGGGAGCGAATGCGAACATATGTTCGTGTCGGCTGGAGCGAGAGACCGCCCCCTTGAACCGGGTCCTCGCCTGCAGCAGGGCATTTGCGGTTGTGCCGAACTACGGATAGCCCGGTTTTCGCAGCCGCACTTGAGCGCACCTCTATGGACGTGGGGGCGGGAGGTCAATTCCCTCCGCTAGATGCCGCGCCGCGACGACCCACAGATCGGTCTTGGGAGGGCGATCAGGACCCTGCGGAAACGGGAGAACCTGAGCCAGGAGACGCTTGGGCACCGCGCGGAAATCCACCCGACCTGGATCTCGCACATCGAGTCCGGGCGCATCAACCCGACCTGGGGCAACGTCCGCCGGATCGCCAAAGGCCTCAAGGTGCCGCTCTCTCAGCTGGCGCAGCTGGCCGAGAAATTCGAGCGGGAGCTGGGCGAGGCTTAACCGAGGCCGGAGGCGCGGAAGGCGCTCCGCAGCCGCCCCGGCTTCGCCGCCAGGCGCGGTGACGCCACGGCGCTGAAGCGGAGCTTCCCCTTGCGGTAGCCCCAAACGCGGTCGCCGCCCGGGCCCTGACGGGCGACGAAGAGACCCTTGCCGAGCCGCTTCGCCCGCTGCGGCTTCCCCTTGCCGGCGGCGGTGCTGGCGACGAGCTCGACCCTGCCGTCGTCGCCGAAGACGACCGCCGCCCTGGCGCCACGCGCGCCCTTTGCCTTGCGCCCGCTCGAACACCAGCTGAAGGCGCGGCCGATGCGGCTGAGCGGCTGCCCGGCCGTCTGCAGGACCTGCTCGGGGCTCTGACCGAGCCGCAGCGGCCCGAGGCCCGCGCGCGAGAGCCGTTCCGGCGCCAGGCAGCTCGGTCCCGGCACGCCGACCGCCCGCTCCCACGTCTGCAGGTAGGCCTCGGCGCCGTTCATCAGGTCCTCGGCGATCGCTTTGCCGGCCAGCAGCCGCAGCTGCTCCATCCAGTCGGGGTAGAGCCCGTAGTGGGCGACGCCGTCCACGTTGACGTCGTAGACGCGCTGCCCGGAGACCTGGCGGTCGAAGACGACCCGCCCGTCGAGCGATTCGAACGGGTAGGTCACCAGGTTCGGCTGCGTCCCGCCGCGCGGCGGCGGCTGGGCGTGGAAGCCGTTGGCGTCGGCGCCGAACCCGATCCCGAAGCGGAAGCGCGGGTCGGCGGCTTCGCGCAGCTGTCGCCATTCCTCGATGAAGTCCTCCGGGCCGCTGGCGATTGGCTCGATGAAGCCGCCGAGCCCGTAGACGCGCGAGCGCAGGTGCGGGTCCATCCACGAGTGGGAGGCGAGGACGCCCGAGTAGTCGCGCGCCTCGGCCAGCGCCAGCGTCCGCGAGGCCGACTTCACGCTCATGTGGTCGACCTCGATCATCAACCCGCGGTCGATCATCTGCTCGACCGTGAATTCGCCCAGCGGCGTCAGCCCGAGCGCGTTGCAGTGCGGTGGCGGCGGGTACAGCGGCACCGTCCCCGGCGGGAAGAAGGAGAGCAGCCCGGCGTCGATCACGTCCCCGGGAACAACCGTCGCCTGCTCGTTGTCGGATTCCGGCCCCTGGCACGGCTCGACCGCCCAGAAGTGGCCGGTCTGCTTGAAGTTGGCGGCGTTGATCGCCGCCCCGGAGGTGCCGCTGTCGAAGCGGACGCCGCCGAGCGCGTTGTCGAACTTGTGGATCGGGAAGAAGGAGGCGACCCCCATCCGCTGGATTTCGTCGAGCCCGGCGAGGATCTGTTCGCGGCTGCAGCGCGGCAGCGCTTCCGAGCCACCGCAGCCGAAGATCTCCGAGGTCTCGACCCCGAGGACCACCGCCAGCTTCCCTTCGTTGACGACCCGCCGCGCCTCGAACGGGTCGCGGACGATCCGCAACCAGCCCTGCCCCGGGCCGCCCGCCTTGGCGTCGATGAACTCCTCCAGCTCGTGGATGCGCCGGTGCTGGAGGCGAACGCTTTCCATGTCGTCGCAGCTGTTGTGCTTGATCGGGTAGACCTCGCAGAGGGCGACGTTCTCGACCAGGTCGTTGACCATGATCCGCACGCCGCCGAGGTAGGCGCGCTCGATCCAGCGGTGGTAGGTCTGCTCGTGGGTCAGCGAGGGCGGCGCCGGCCAGTCCCTGAAGGTCGGCCACCCGACCGGGTCGTGTTTGCGCAGCGGATCGCCGTAGAGCGCGTTCTCGAGCACGGCAGCGGAGCCGTCCGGGTAGTGGTCGGGACAGTCGATGAGCGCCGCCGCCGGCCCCTGCGGGTTCCACGGTTCGCCGCAGTGGGCGTCGCCGCCGAGGAACTCGTAGGCGGTGACGTGGTTGTGGCCGTCGACCGTCCCCACGACTTCGCCGTAGGGGGTGGGGCCGGACCAGGGGGCGCCGGTCGCGTCGAGGCCGATCTCGGCCGCTTCGGCCGCGGCCGTGCCGGCTATGGCGAAGAAGACCAGCAGCGCCAGCGCCTCCACGCGCCATCTCTCCCTCGCTCGCCGCACAGGTTCTCCTTACCCAATATTCAGTAGCAGAATCCGCCCCCTCAAAGGGACGCGCCCTGCTGCCGATGTTGGAAGCGTGAGCACGGCGAATCAGCACGTGTTCTCGCACGGGATGCGGGACACGCGAGAGACCCTGGACGCGTGGAGCCAGCATCCCTGGCGCGTCCTCCGCGCCTGGACCGCGCTCAGCCTCGCCATCGCCCTCACCCTGCTCGCCGCGACCTGGGTGATCGCCGGCATGCTGACTCCCGACCTGACGCCGATCCACCTCGCCGGCCTGACCCACCACTCGGAGCCGGACGACATGCTGCCGATCCTCTACCGCAACTCGCTGGTCCTGGCGCTGCACGCCACCGCCTGTATCGCCGGCTTCATCGCCGGCGCCTCGATGCCGATCGCCGCCGCGCAGCGGACCGGGTTCAACCGCTGGGTCCACGTCAAGGCAGGCGAGTTCGCGATCCTCTTCGTCTGCGCGGTCACCCTCTTCTCGCTCTGCACCCAGGCGCTCTACCTCGGCTTCCAAGGCTCCACGCTCGCCTACCAGCTGCAGATCTCCCGCTTCGAGCTGATCCTCAGCGTGCTCCCGCACGCGATCCCCGAGCTGACCGCGCTCTTCCTCCCGCTCGCCGCCTGGCTGATCGCCAGCCGCCGCGGCGAGTGGAACCAGCTGCTCGCCGCGACCCTGATCACGGTGATGCTGGCGATCCCGGTGCTCCTCCTCGCCGCCGCGACCGAGGTCTACATCTGGCCGCATATCCTCGAACAGCTCTCGCCCGGCCTCCGCGCCCTCTTCTGAGCGTTCGACGCCGGGCGCCGACGCGCCGCCGCACGCCTGCCTCGTAAGATCGCCGCCCATGGCCGGTTACGAGCCGAAAGAGATCGAGCGCAAGTGGCAGCGGGTCTGGGCCGAGGAGAAGACCTGGGAGGTCGCCAACCCCGGCCAGCCCGGCGCCGACGAGTCGAAGCCGAAGGCCTACGTGCTGGAGATGCTTCCCTACCCCTCCGGCGAGCCCCACGTCGGCCACCTCAAGTGCTACGCGGTCGGCGACGCGATCGCCCACTTCCGCCGCCGAGGCGGCTTCGAGGTGATCCACCCGATGGGCTACGACTCCTTCGGGCTGCCCGCCGAGAACAACGCGATCAAGACCGGCGAGCCGCCGCGGGTCGCGACCGAGCGCTCGATCGAATCCTTCCAGCGCCAGTTCCGCGAGTGGGGGATCTCGATCGACTGGTCGCGCGAACTCGCCACCCACACGCCCGAGTACTACCGCTGGACCCAGTGGATCTTCCTGCAGCTGTTCGAGCGCGGTCTCGCCTACCGGACCGAGGCGCCGGTCCAGTGGTGCCCGAAGGACGCGACGGTGCTGGCGAACGAGCAGGTCGTCGACGGGCGCTGCGAGCGCTGCGGCACCGAGGTCGTCCAGCGCAACCTCGAGCAGTGGTTCTTCCGCATCACCGACTACGCCGACCGCCTGCTGGAGGATTTCGACGTGCTCGAGTCCTGGCCCGAGCACGTGATCACGATGCAGCGCAACTGGATCGGCCGCTCCGAGGGCGCCGAGGTCGTCTTCCGCTGCGAGGAGGTCGACCTCGACTTCCCGGTCTTCACCACCCGCCCCGACACCCTCTTCGGCGCCACCTTCTTCGTGCTGGCGCCCGAGCACCCCGAGCTCGAGCGCCTGGTCGCCGGCACCCCCGCCGAGGAGGAGGTGCGCGAGTACGTCAACCGGGTCGGCCGCGAGTCGGCCGAGGAGCGCGGCGCCGAGGACCGCGAGAAGACCGGGGTGCCGCTCGGGCGCAGCGTCGTCAACCCGGTCAACGGCGAGTCGATCCCGATGTTCGTCGCCGACTACGTGCTGATGGAGTACGGCACCGGCGCGATCATGGCGGTGCCGGGTCACGACTCGCGCGACTACGAATTCGCCCGCAAGTTCGAACTGCCGGTGAGGCGGGTGATCGAGGGGGAGGACCCCGAGGTCTCCCGCGACCCCGAGGGCCTGCCCTACCCCGGCGACGGCGGGATG
>DATHFL010000279.1:0-5493 GCA_035318125.1 Solirubrobacterales bacterium
CCCGACTCGCTCCCCTCCAAGGATCATTCCTGCGGCACACCGAGGTACGGCAGAGCGAATTCCGCGATCTGCCCAAACGCCGGCGCCGCCACCGACCCCCCGTAGATTTCCCCCTGCGGCTGGTCGACGATCACCGCCGCCAGCAGCTGCGGGTTCTGGGCCGGCGCGAAGCCGATGAACGAGGCGACGTATTTGGTCTCCGAGTAGGTGCCGTTTTCGGCCACCTGCGCGGTGCCGGTCTTGCCGGCAAGGGTGTAGCCGGGGACGCTGACCTCGGAGGCGGTGCCGCCGGGGCCGAGCACGCCCTCCAGCATTTCGCGGACCTCGGCGGCGACCTGCTCGGAGACCACCCGCCTGCCCTGCGGCTCGTGGACCTCTTCTTCGCCGATCCGCTTGACCAGCTGCGGCGGGCGCAGCATGCCGCCGTTGGCGATCGCGGCGTAGCCGGCGATCATCTGGATCGGCGTCACCGAGAGCCCCTGACCGAGCGGCAGGTTGCCCATCGTCGAGCCCGAGTACTGGTCGAGCTCGGGGACGATTCCCTGCTCCTCGGCCGGGAACTGGACCCCGGTCGGGCGACCGAAGCCGAAGCGCGAGATCCACCTGCTGAATTTCTCGGCGCCGACCTGGAGCCCGATCGTCACCGCGCCGACGTTGGAGGACTCGGCGAGGATGCGGGCGACGCTCATCGTTTCGGTCCCGCGCGGGTGCGACTCCTCGATCGTCCGGTCGGCGACCTGAATCGTCGGCGCGAGGGTGAATTCGCTGGCCGGCGTCACCAGCTTTTCCTCCAGCGCAGCGGCGACGGTGAACGCCTTGAAGGTCGAGCCCGGCTCGTAGGTGAACCCGGTCGCCTTGTTCAGCAGGTCTTCGTTGCTGACCGCGGAGAGGTCGGCGGGGTCGACCGGCGGCCAGTTCGCCATCGCCAGGACCTGCGAGCTGCGCGGGTCGACGACGATCGCCGTCGCCCCCTTCGCCAGGTACGTTTCGCCGACGCCGTTCAGCACCCGTTCGGTTTCCCGCTGGATCACCGGGTCGAGGGTGAGCTGGATGTCCTCGCCGTCCTCGGCTTCGGTCACGGTTTCCAGCCGGATCGGCTCGCCAAGCGCGTCGTTGACGATCCGCCGTTCGCCGTCACTGCCGCCGAGCGCCTCTTCCTCGCCCGCCTCGAGCCCGGTCAGGCCCTGGTTCTCGGAGCCGACGGCGCCGATCACCTGTCCCGCCATCTCCCCCTGCGGGTAGGTGCGGCGGCTGTCGGGAAGCTGACCGACCCCTTCGAGGTCGAGCGCTTCCACCTGGGCGGCGGTGCCGAGGTCGACTTTCTTCGCCAGGTAGGAGAAGCCCGAGTCGGCGGTCAGCGCCTCCAGCACCTCGCCCTTCGGCTCGTCGAGGATCGGCGCCAGCTGCGCCGCCGCCTGCGGCGGGTCCTCAACCTGGTAGGGCGTCGCGTAGATCGTCGCCGCGTCTTCGGAGGCGGCGAGCTTGTTGCCGCGGCGGTCGAGCAGGCTGCCGCGCAGGCCGGGGACGGTGACGACCTCGGTCTGCTGGTAGACGGCCTCGGAGGCGAGCTCGGCCCCCTGCACCCCCTGCAGCCAGAAGGCGCGGGCGCCGATGACGAGGAAGCAGAGGAGGAAGCCGCCGAAGAGGAGCCCGATCCGGCGCTCGATCAAGCGCATCGGCGGCGGCCCCTAGCCTCCCGCGGCCGCGAGCCGGGCGGCGGCGGTGGCGACGTCCTCGGGGCTGGCTTCGATCACCCGCGGCTCTTCGGTGTTCGGCATGAAGAGGCCGATCTGGGCCGCCTGGTGGCGGACGCGGGCGGTGCTGAAGCGCTGGGCTTCGCGAGCGCCGAGCATCGAGTTCTCTTTTTCGAGCGCGGTGATCTGCTGGTCGATCCCGCCGGCGGTGGCGGCGAAGCTGAGGGTGGCGACGTTGAGGGCGACGATCCCGACCAGGAGCACGCCGAGGACTCCGATCCAGAGACGGCCGCGGGTCATCCGCACCATCAGGCTCGAGTCCGGCAGCTGACGGACCGCACCGGCGGTGCGCCCGGCGACGACGACCAGTTTGGGACGGCCGGGGGCGCGTTTCGGGACCGGCCGGCGGGCTGGCGCCGGACGGGCGGTGGCTTTGCGGGCCGGCGCTTTGCGTTTCGGCGGCGTGGTCCGGGAGGGCGCGGGCGCGGTGACGGCGCGGCTGCGGCGGGCGGGAGCGGCGACGGCCATCAGGCGGCCTCCCCCTGCTCCGCGGCGATCTTGACGGCGGCGCGCAGGTGGGCCGAGCGCGAGCGCGGGTTCGACTCCGCCTCCTCGGGTCCGGGCGAGACCGCGCGGCGGGTCAGCAGCTCCGCCTCCGGCTCGTGACCGCAGACGCAGACCGGCAGCTCGGGTGGGCAGACGCAGCCGCGCGCCTTGGCGGCGAGGAACCGCTTCACCGGCCGGTCCTCGAGCGAGTGGAAGGAGATCGCGGCGAAGCGGCCGCCGAGCCTGAGCTGGGACCAGGCGAGCGGCAGCGCCTCGTCCAGCGCCTCGAGCTCGCCGTTGACGGCGATCCGGATCGCCTGGAAGCTGCGCTTGGCCGGGTGGCCGCCGCCGAAGCGGGCCGAGGCCGGCATCCCCGCCTTGATCGCCGCGACCAGCTCCGAGGTGGTCGAGAGCGGGCGGCGGCGGACGATCTCGCGGGCGACGCCGCCGGCGAAGCGCTCCTCGCCGAAGCGCTTCAGCACCTGGGCGATCCGCGACTCGGGCCACTCGTTGACGAGGTCGGCGGCGCTGAAGCTCTGGCGCGTGTCCATCCGCATGTCGAGCGGCGCGTCGTAGGAATAGGAGAAGCCCCGCTCGCGCGCGTCGACCTGCATCGAGGACATCCCCAGATCCATGTAGACCATGTCTGGGCGTATCCCTTCGCCCTGCAGCGCGCGAAGTCCTGCCGCGAAGTCGGCGCCGACGAAGAGGGTGCGGCAGGGCGCCGCGGCGGCGAAACGGGCGAACCGCTCCTCCGCGGCGGGGTCGCGGTCGATCCCGATCAGCGTCCCCTCCGGCCCGATCAGCTCCGCCACCTGGCGCGCGTGGCCGCCGCCGCCGAAGGTGCAGTCGACCGCCGTCTGCCCCGGCTCCGGCGCCAGCAGCGAAACCAGCTCCGGCGCGAGAACAGGCTCGTGCTCGCTCATGACCACCTCCACGGGCCGCAAAGTCGAACTCCAGCCGCCGACGGGACGAAATGACTGACCCACTTGGTCATATAGGCCCATCGGCGGTGGGGAGTGGACTTGGCGGCCCGTCGCTTCGTGGCTTTGGGGGATTTGGTGCGCATTGAGTCTCATGATCACGCGGTCCCGGCGGCGGCGAGGCCCTCGGCGATCTCGGGGGCGGCGGCGTCGAGTTCCTCCTCCTGCTTGGCCCAGGCGTCGGCGTTCCAGATCTCCAGGTACTCCCCGGCGCCGATCACGACGCAGTTGCCGTCGAGGCCGGCGTGCTCGATCAGCGGCTTGGGGACGCGGATGCGCCCGGCGGAGTCGAGCTTCTCGTCGAAGGAGCCGCCGTGGAAGCGGCGGCGCAGCTGGCGGGCGTCGCGCCCGAAGGGGCTGTGGGGCGAGAGGAAGCGGTCGGAGAGCTGCTCGAACTCGCTGGTCGTGTGCACCCAGACGCAGGGGTCGAAGCCCTTGGAGAGAACGATTCCATCGGCCAGCGAGGCCCGAAAGCGAGAGGGGACCGTGAGCCGGTCCTTGGAATCGAGGCTGTGCTCGTAGAGACCCCTGAACGCCACTGCGGCGAGTCCTTTCTGAGCGGGCGGCGGAAAGAGTTGGACCGGAGTGATGAGGTGGGAGGAGCCTCACCACCCCGGTCCTGGGCTTCAACTCGATCGCCACAATAACCCACTCTCCCCCACTTTGCAACACGACCCTCCTCTGCAACCCCGTTTGCATCCGCCTCCCGACCCGGTAGGTTGCGCTCGTGGCAGCTCCCGAACCGAGTCAGCCCGCGGTCGAAGAAGTCGCCGTCACCGGGATTCCTGACGACGCCAACGACCTCCGCGGCTACCACTTCAGCCGCCTGATGCGGACGCCGGTGACCTGGATCCTGATCGGGATCGCGGTGATCGCCGCCGGGATCGCCTGCGCGGTCTTCGTCGGCCCGCTAATCGGGCTGCTCGCCGCCGGGGTGACGCTGCTGGTCGGCCTCGGGATCGTCTTCGCGATCGCCGACTCGCGCGCCGCCAGCGACTTCTTCGAGGTCTACGCCTCGCAGCGCGGGTTGAGCCTGATCCACGGCCGCGGCCGCCTGCCGCAGGCGACGCCGCTGCTGCGCAAGGGCGACGACCGCTACACCGAGCGCAGCCTGATCGGGCCGCTCGCCGACGGCTTCGAGGGGACGCTCGCGCTCTTCACCTACGAGGAGGAGACGACCGACAGCGACGGCGACCGCCAGACCAACTACTACCGCTACACGGTCGGCATGGTCGACGTGCCCGACTGCGCCGGCTTCGTCCCCGAGCTCTACTGCCAGCGCAAGTTCGGCCTGCGCTCGCTGGAGAAGTTCGAGGACGTCTTCCGCACCGACAAAGAGCGGGTGAAGCTGGAGAGCCTGGGGCTCGACGAGCGCTACGAGATCTTCGCCACCGAGGAGCAGGACGCGAACCGACTGCGCCAGCTCTTCTCCCCCTCCTTCATCGTCTGGCTCTCGGAGTCGGCGCCGGAGAAGTTCGCCTTCGAGCTCGTCGACGGCACCCTCTGCTGCTACGTCAACGGCCACAAGGAAACCACCGCCGACCTCGACGCCGTCGCCGCCGCCACCGGCGCGGTGGCGAAACGCCTGCGCGAGGAGGCGCTGGAGTAGTCACGAAGGCCAGGCGCTTTTGCAAACCAATGGTTGGCAAAAGCGCCAGCACCCCACGCCGAGCCGTCCTAGTACCCCGCGAGCAGCGTGCCGGCGTTGGCGATCAGGCCGGCGGCGATCATCAGCAGGACCGAGGGCACGAGGACGAGGGCGACGACCAGCTGGATCTTCGGCGCGGCGCGGGCGGCGCGCTCCTCGACCGCGCGGCGGCTGTCGCGGCGCAGGGCGACCGACTGGCGGCGGAGCTGCTCGGCGAGCGGCGAGCCGAAGCGGCGCGAGCGCTCGATCGCGGCGACCAGCGTCGCCAGCTCGCTGCCGGGGACGCGGCGGCGCAGCGAGGCGAGGGCGGCGCTGAGCGGGACGCCACAGGAGAGCTCGGCCATCGTCAGCCGCATCTCCTCCGCCAGCGGCCCCTCCCCCGCCCGCGCCAGCTGCTCGATCCCGGCCGCCGGGCCGCGGCCGGAGCCGGCGCTGACCGCGAGCAGATCGAGCGCGTCGGGGAGGGCGGCGAGCAGGCGGCGCTGGCGTAGTCGCCGGCGCCGCTCCAGCAGGGCGTCGGGACCGAAGAAGCCGGCGAGCGGGAAGGCGACGAAGACGAGCAGGGCGATGCGGCCGGGCGCGGCGGGCGCGGCGACCAGGGCGACCAGTCCCCCGCCGACGG
>DATHFL010000280.1:0-7369 GCA_035318125.1 Solirubrobacterales bacterium
CGTTCGGGGCGGCCGTCCTCGACCAGGTCGTAGACGTAGGTTTTGCGCCCGCCGGGCTCGAGCAGGAGCTCGTTGCCGGACTCGCGGGCGGAGAGGCCGCGGGGGATCCGGCAGTAGTAGGAGCGCGGCTGGCGCTTGGTCAGGCCGCCGGGGTAGCCGTCGAACTGGGTGCGGTTGTGGCCGCCGTGGAGGTGGATCGTCAGCTCGCCCGCCCGCTCGGGCAGCTGGTGGTGGAAGGTGACCTCGGTGCGCTGGCCGGCGCGGCGGCGGATCGTCGGCCCGGGGAAGCTGCCGCCGAAGGTCCAGAGCCTGGTCTTGCGGCCGGGGAGGATCTGCTGCTCGGCCTCGCGGATCGGGATCTCGATCCGCGAGCCGGTGAGGACCGGCGGGATCGGCAGCCGCGAGCGGAAGGGCACGGCGGCGAGCGCCGGCGGCGGCTCGCTGGCGATCGGCAGCAGCCCGCCGCCCCTGCCCCGCAGGGGCAGGAGGACGGCGAGAGCGCCGCCGCCGAGGGCGCCGAGGAAGGCCCGGCGCCCGAGGCGGTGCGTGGCTGAGGGCTGCCCAGACGTGCTGCTAGCTGGTCGGCAGCGGGACGATCGGGGCCACCACGTTCACCTTGCCCTGCATCCAGGGGTGCACGGCGCAGAGGTAGTAGAGGGTGCTGCCGGCGTCGGCGGTCACTTCCTGGGAGAAGTGGGTGCCCTTTTTCGTTTCGCCGGTGAACCAGGAGTCGCCCTTCTTGCCGCTGGCGTCGCCCATCGTGCTCCAGCCCGCGAGACCGGCCTTGACCGGGTTGATCGTGATCCGTTCGGTCTTCGGGGTGAACCCGTGCCATTTGGCGATCGCCAGGCAGATGTGTTTCGGGGCGAAGCAGTTCTTGCGGGCCTGGGGCGTCTTCGGCAGCGAGCCCTTGGTGACCAGCGAGAAGGTGTGCGGGCCGACCTGGCGCGGGCTGGTGTTGTTGACGATTTCCAGCTGGTCGCCGACCGTGACCGATTCCGGGCCGGCGAACTTCAGCTTGCCTTTGGTCAGCTCCATCGAGATCACGTCGGTGACGCCGGTCGGAGTGGCCGTGGTCTCGGCGCCGGCGAGGCCGCCACCGGCGACGGCGAGGGTGAGCGCGGCCGCCGGGACCGCGAGAGCGAGCGCCCGCAGGCGGGCACGGCGTGAAAGCTTGTGCAAAGCGTCCCTTTCTCTGAGATGAGGTTGGTACTCGGACCTCAGGGTACCCTCTCCCCCAGGTGGCGACCTTCCTCCACACTTGCTACCGGATCGGCGACATCGATCGCTCGGTCGCCTTCTACGAGCACCTCGGCTTCGAGGAGGTGCGGCGGATGCCGATCGGCGAGGAGGCGATCAACGTCTTCATGGCCCTGCCCGGCGAAGACCCCCGCCTCGAGCTCACCTACAACCACGGCGTCGGCTCCTACGACCTCGGCAGCGGCTACAACCACATCGCCCTCCTCGTCGACGACCTCGAGGGCACCCTCGAGCGCCTCGCCGAGGCCGGCATCGAGCCCGAAAAGCCGCCCTACCGCCCCGGCGGCCGCACCGAGGGCCACCGCATCTGCTTCGTCCGCGACCCCGACGGCTACCGCATCGAGCTGATCGGGGACTAACTCAAACAGCAACCAACTGCATCAACTTCTACACCCAGCAGAAGTAGAAGTTGATGCAGGTCAGGCGAGGGGGGAGATCACGGCCCCTTCTCTCACCACGACTACGACATTTGGTGCCCTATAGGGGCCCGAACTTCGGAGTCGCGAGGGGCCCGGTCAGCCGGGGCTGATGCCGCCGCCGGGCGGGGGTGAGGGTGCCGGGGGTGGGGTGGGTGCCGGGGTCGGGGCGGGAGTCGGTTCCGGGGTCGGCGTGGGTTCGGCCGGTTCGGCCTGGTCGCCGCCGTCGTCCCCTTTGCCTTTGTCGGACGATTTTTCGTCTTCCTCTTCGGATTCGTCGGTTTCGAATTCTTCTTCGCCTTCGTAGCTCTCGTAGCCGGCGGACGAGGTGTGGTCGCTGTCGAGGCCTTCCAGCTCCGGCAGCGACTCCGGGACTTCGAATTCGGGGCAGTCGCCTTCGACCGCGGCGGACATGAAGTTGGCCCAGATCGGGCCGGCGGTGGGACCGCCGAAGCCGGTGTATTCGCGCGAGGTCGGGTGGCCGACCCAGACCGCGGTCGAGAAGAGCGGCGTGTAGCCGACGAACCAGGCGTCGGAGAGCTCCTCCGAGGTGCCGGTCTTGCCGGCCGCGTCGGAACAGCCCATCGAGGTGTAGCCGGTGCCGGTGCCCTGCGTGATCACGCCCTCGAGGATGCGGGTCACTTCGTAGGCCTGGCCCGGGGTGAGGACGCGATCGCCGGGGTCCTTCTCGAAGTCGTCGACCTTGCCGTCGGGGAACTCGACCTTGCTCACCGCCGTCGGGTCGTGATGGACGCCGCCGCTGGCGAGGGTCGCGTAGGCGCTGGCCATTTCCAGCGGCGTGACGCCGATCCCGAGGCCGCCGATCCCCTCCGCCGGCACCGACTGCAACGGCGCTTCGATCCCCATTTCGCGCGCCATCTCGGTCACGTTTTCGGGCCCGACGTCGAGGTCGAGCTGGGCGTAGACGACGTTGACCGAGTGCCAGGTGGCGCTTTCCAGGTCATAGGTCCCGCCCCCCTCGCCCTCGGAGTTGTTGACGGTCCAGGTGCCGCCGCCGGGGATCTCCAGGGTCATCGGCGAGGCGCCGCTGTAGTAGGTGCTGCCGGGGTCGACCCCGTCCTTCACCGCGGCCGTGAGGACGATCGTCTTGAACGACGAACCGGGCTGGCGGTGAGCCTGCCAGGCGTAGTTGAACTGGCTTTCGTCGGCGTGGCCTTCGGTCGAGGCGAGGGCGACGATCGCGCCGGTCTTCGGGTCGACCGAGGCCAGCCCGGCCGCCGGCCCGCCTTCCGGGTAGCAGACGTAGCAGTAGTTCTCGACCGCGTACTCGGCCTTTTCCTGCAGGTCGGGGTCGATCGTCGTGTACGCCTTCAGCCCGCCTTTGCGGACGGTGTTGATCCCGTAGCGCTCGATCAGTTCGTTCTGCACCAGGTCGAAGAGGAACGGGTCCTTGATCACCTGGTACTTGTCGCCGGGGTCGAGGCCGAGGCCGCGGGTGCGGGCCTCGCGGTATTCCTCCCCGGTGATGTAGCCGTGCTCGTGCATCACCTTCAGCACCTCGTTGCGCCGCTTCAGCGCCGCTTTCGGGTCGAGGAACGGGTTGTATTCGGAGGGCGCCTGCGGCAGCCCGGCGAGCAGCGCCGCGTCGGTCAGGTTCAGTTCTTTGGCCGGCTTCGAGAAGTAGGTCTGCGCCGCCGCCTCGGCCCCGACCGCGGTCTGCCCTTCGACCGTCCCGTAGGGGGCGCTGTTCAGGTACTGGGTGAGGATCCAGTCCTTGTCGTGGGCTTCCTCGAGCTCGACCGCGAGGTGGGCTTCGATCAGCTTTCGCTTGATCGTGTTTTCGGGGTTGTGGATGTAGAGGTTGCGGACCAGCTGCTGGGTGATCGTCGAGGCGCCTTGGACCGGCTTGCCGCCGGCCTGCAGGTCCTTCCAGGCGGCGCGGGCGATGCCTTCGTAGTCGAGGGCGCCGTGGTGGTAGAAGTTCTTGTCCTCGATCGCGACCGTGGCGTCCCGCAGCACCTGCGGCTGCGATTTTTCCGGCAGCGGCTGGCGCACGTTTTCGGAGCGGATGAAGCCGATCAGGCTGCCGTCGGCGGCGTAGATCGCCGAGGAGCGGCCCTTCTCCACCGGCTTCAGGCTCGAGAGCGGCGGCGCCGAGTTGTAGATGTTGAGCGCCCAGGCGGCGGCGATGCCGCCGGCGATCAGCACAAGCGCGGCGAGCACCCCGAGCGGGATCGCGATCTTGTGCCAGATGGGATGGTGCGGCTTGCGACGCCGCCTGCGGACCCGCGTGGCCATTCGGTCGGGATTGTAGGGAGGCGCCGTCGCCGGCCAGAGCCGGTCAGGCGGCGCGCAACCCCGCTTGCCATCCCGATAGGCTCGCGCCCGCAGGCACTTCTACAAGGGGAAGAGGGAGGCATCGTGAAACTTGTAATCGGGATCGTTCGCCCAGAGCAGGCGAACCAGGTCCTGGAGGCGCTCCACCGGGCCGAGGTCCGGGGGCTCTCGATCAGCCGCGTGCAAGGGCACGGCGGCGAGATGGACCGGGTCGAGACCTACCGCGGCACGACCGTGCAGATGGGCCTCTCGGAGAAGGTCAGGTTCGAGGTCGCCGTCTCCGACGGCTTCGTCGACAAAACCGTCGAAGCGCTCTGCGAAGGCGGCCGCACCGGCGAGGTCGGTGACGGCAAGATCTTCGTGGTGCCGCTGGACCACGCGGTGCGCATCCGCACCGGAGACAGGGACGAGGGCGCCGTGACGCCGGTGAGCAAATGATCGCCGCGATCGACACGGGTGACACCGCCTGGATGCTGGTCGCCACCGCGCTGGTGCTGTTGATGACGCCGGCGCTGGGGCTCTTCTACGCCGGGCTGGTCCGCTCGAAGAACACCCTCAACACCTTCATGATGTGCATCGCCGCGATCGCGGTCGCAACCGTGACCTGGGCGGCGGTCGGCTACTCGCTCGCCTTCGACGGCGAAGGGGACCTGATCGGCGGTCTCGGCCAGGTCTTCCTGCAGGGCGTCGACTTCGCCCCGCGGGGGGAAGGGACGATCCCCGAGATCGTCTTCTTCGCCTTCCAGGCGACCTTCTGCATCATCACCACGGCGCTGATCTCCGGCGCGGTGGTCGAGCGGATGCGCTTCGGCGCCTTCCTCGTCTTCGCGGCGCTGTGGTCGGTGCTCGTCTACGCCGTGCTCGCCCACTGGGCCTTCGGCGGCGGCTGGCTGATCGAGGGCGGCACCCTCGACTTCGCCGGCGGCGTCCCGGTCGAGATGGCCTCCGGGTTCTCGGCCCTGGCGGCGGCGCTGGTGGTGGGAGCGCGGAAGGACTACGGTCGCCAGGCGCTCCTCCCCCACAACGCGGTCTACGTCCTGCTCGGCGCCGGCCTGCTGTGGTTCGGCTGGTTCGGGTTCAACGGCGGCAGCGGCTTCAACACCGGCGAAGCGAGCGTCCTCGCCTTCACCAACACGCTGCTCTGCCCGGCGACGACCCTGGTCGTCTGGTTCGCGCTCGACGTGATCCGCGGCCGCAAGGTGACGGCGATCGGCGCCGCCACCGCGATCATCGTCGGCTGCGTGCTGATCACCCCCGCGGGCGGCTTCATCAGCCCCGGCTGGGCGATGCTGCTCGGCGCGCTGGGGGCGATCCCGAGCTGGGGGATCATCGCCTACCGCACGCGGACCCGGGTCGACGAGACCCTCGACGTCCTCGCCGCCCACGGGATGGCCGGGTTCTTCGGGATCCTCTTCATCGGCTTCTTCGCCCAGGAGAGCTGGAACGGGGTCGCCGACGGGCTCTTCTACGGCAACGTGGATCAGCTCTGGGACCAGGTGCTCGCCGCCCTGGCGGCGCCGGTCTACGCGTTCGTCGCCACCTTCGTCCTGCTGAAGGTGATCGGAGCGGTGATGCCGCTGCGGGCGACCGACAAGGAAGAGGCGATGGGCATGGACGTCAACCAGCACGGCGAGGAGGCCTACGTGACCGGCGAGGGGGCGATCCTGCTCCTGCCCGAGGATCACGAGAGGGCCGGCGTGCCGGTGGCGGACCCGGGATGAGCGAGTCCGCGCAAGAATTGCGCGGGTGAGCGACTGCATACAGGTGTTGACTACGGCCGGCTCCGAGGAGGAAGCCGGCCGTATCGCATCTGCCCTGGTCGAGCGGCGGCTGGCGGCCTGCGTCCAGGTGGTCGGTCCGATCGTCAGCCGCTACCGCTGGCAGGGCGCGGTCGAGCAGGAGCGCGAGTGGCAATGCCTGGCGAAGACGACCGGCGGCGCCTACGAGCGGGTCGAGGCGGCGATCCGCGAGCTCCACTCCTACGAGGAGCCGGAGATCGTCGCCACCAAGATCGTCGCCGGCTCCCCCGGCTACCTCGCCTGGGTCGAGGAGAACGTCGACGCCTGATCCCGAACTGCATCAAATTTCCTACCCAGCAGGGAGAAAATTTGATGCAGTTCGGAGCTGCGGGCGTCGTTAGGCGCGGAGGCGGTAGCCGCGGCTGAAGAGGCGGAGGTTGAAGAGGAAGAGCGCCGTGGTGGCGGCGGTGAGGGCGAGCAGCGAGAGGGCGATGCTCTCTTCCGAGTAGCCGACGAAGCCGTAGCGGACCAGGTTGATCATGTAGTAGATCGGGTTGAAGTGGGTCAGGGTCTCGAATGGCTCGTCCAGCAGGGTCGCCGAGTAGAAGACGCCGCCGAGGAAGATCAGCGGCTGCAGGACGAAGGTCTGGGCGAAGGCGACGTCGTCGAACTGTTCGGCCCGCACTCCGATCAGCACCCCGAGCTGGGAGAAGAAGAACCCGACCAGGAACAGCGACGGGACGAGGACGAGGACGTGCTCGACCGGCAGGTCCACGAGCAGCGAGGAGGCGAGGAAGGTGAGCGCCGCCACCGTCAGCCCGCGCATGAAGCCGCCGAGCGAGAAGGCGAGTAGCAACTCGGCCGGCGAGGCGGGCGAGGAGAGCTGATCCTGGATCGCCCCCTGGAACTTCTGCTGGAGGATCGAGGAGGAGTTGTTCGAGAAGGCGTTGATCGCCCAGGACATCATGATCAGGCCGGGGATCACGAAGACGACGTAGTCGATCCCGTGCAGCTCGTCGATGCGCGAGCCCAGGGCGGCGCCGAAGACCGAGATGTAGAGGAAGGTCTCGAGCAGCGGCGCGCCGACCGTCTGGCGCTTGATCTTCAGGAAGCGGTTGACCTCGCGCCGGACCAGGCTGAGGAAGCGGATCTGGGCGGCGCTCACGCCACGTCCGTCCCGATATGGGCGCGCGACAGCTCCTTGCGCCCGACCAGCTCGAGGTAGGCGTCCTCGAGGCTGGTCACGCCGTACTCGCCGGCCAGCTCCTCGGTGGTGCCGGTGGCGACCACATTGCCCTCGTTGATGAAGGCGATCCGGTCGCAGAGCTGCTCGGCCTCCTCCAGGTAGTGGGTCGTCAGCAGGATCGTCGTGCCCTCCGTGTTGATGCGCTGGACGTAGTGCCACAGCTCCAGCCGCAGCTCGACGTCGACGCCCGCGGTTGGCTCGTCCAGGATCAGCAGGCGCGGGCGGTGCATCAGCGCGCGGGCCAGCACCAGCCGCCGCTTCATCCCGCCCGAGAGGGTCCGGGTGCGGTCGTCCTTCTTGGGCCAGAGCGAGAACGCGTCGAGCAGCTCGCGGGCGCGCTCGCGGCGCTCGCGCTTCGGCATGCCGAAGTAGCCGGCGTGGTAGTCGAGCGTCTCCTCGAGCGTCAGGAA
>DATHFL010000281.1:0-3656 GCA_035318125.1 Solirubrobacterales bacterium
CAGTCGGCCTCGTCGCGGTCGCCGGCGCGCTGGTCCTGTTCACCTCCTCGGCCAGTGCCGTCGGCCCCTACCCCGCCCTCTCCCCCTGCCCGGTCTTCCCCGACCCGCCCGCCTCGCTCTCGCCCCGCGCCCCGTCCCTCGCCACCGAGGCCGCCTGGAACCAGGACATCTCCAGGGCGCCGCGCGACCCGCGCTCGGCCGCCTACATCGCCTACATCAACGCCCACGGCGGCGATCGCCTACATCCCGACTTCGGCTCGCCCCGCGCCTACGGCTTCCCCTACTCGGTGGTCGGCGCCGGGCAGCGCCTGCTCCCCATCCAC
Source organism: Solirubrobacterales bacterium (assembly GCA_035318125.1). Classification (GTDB taxonomy): domain Bacteria; phylum Actinomycetota; class Thermoleophilia; order Solirubrobacterales; family 70-9; genus VAYN01. The sequence goes on from DATHFL010000281.1 coordinate 324, forward strand.
TACACCGCCTACGGCGACGAGAGCGACCCCGGCCCGTTCCCGGTGCCGGCGCGGGCGCCGGTCGAGGGCGGCAACCGCAGCGACGGCGACCGCCACGTGCTCGTCGTCGACCGCGCCGGCTGCCGGCTCTACGAGCTCTACCGCGCCTTCTACGTCGCCAAGCCACGCCCCCACTGGAACGCCGACAGCGGCACCAAATGGGACCTGCGCTCGACCGCCCGCCGTCCCGACTCCTGGACCTCCGCCGACGCCGCCGGCCTGCCGATCTTCCCCGGCCTCGTCCGCTACGACGAGGCCGCCGCCGGCCACCTCGATCACGCGATCCGGGTCACCTTCGAGAGCACCCGCGACGCCTGGGTCCACCCCGCCTCCCACTGCGCCGGCGACACCTCCGACCCCGCCGCGCCGCCGATGGGTCTGCGCCTGCGCCTCAAGGCCGGCTACGGCCTCGGCCGCTTCAGCGGCCCCGCGCGGACGATCGCCCTGGCGATGAAGCGCTACGGCCTGATCGTCGCCGACAACGGCTCCAACTGGTTCTTCTCCGGCACCAGCGACCGCCGCTGGGACGACGAGAACCTCAACCAGCTGAAGCGAATCCCCGGCAGCGCCTTCGAAGTGGTGAAGAGCGCGGCATCCATCCATCTCTGCTGATTTGCAGGGATTGGATTGGGTATCTGAGCCAAATAGGGACACCATCGAGGAGAGAGGAAATGGCTCAGACGAAATCCCAATCCAAGAAACGATCCGCGCCGAAACGCGCGAAATCGTCTTCGAAACCGAAAGCTTCGAAAGCGGCCAAACCGAAAGCCACCCGCCGCAAATCCCGCAGCTCCAGCAACGGCGCCCACGCCAACGGGTCCGCCGGCAAAGGCTCGGCGACGGAGACCGTCCGCCACGCCGTCGGCGACGTCGGCGGCAAGGCCAAAGACGCCGGCAAGACCGTCGGCAAAGCGGCGAGCAAAGCGAAGATCCCGCTCGTAGCCGGTGGGGCCGCGATCGCCGGAGCGGCTGGGGGCATGGCGCTCGCCGCCTCCAAGCGCGGGCGCAAGAGCAGCATCGCCGGGGCGGTGGCGCGCCGTCCGAAGATCAAGATCGACTCGGGCGACGTGGCCAAGGCAGCCAAGGAGGTGGGGAACTTCAGCGCGCAGGTGGGCGAGATCGCCAACGAGCTCCAGCGCGCCCGAGAGTCGGCGGACGGGAAGCACCGGTCGCCGGTAGAGGTCGTTCTACAGGGGCTCACCGCGAGGCGCTGACGCCGGGCTGGCCCTGAGGACAATGGCTGCGACCGCGCGTACGGCACGCGCGGTCGCCGGCCCATCTCATCCCTCCCCGTCGTCCTGCTCGTCAGTCGGGTGGACGATCCACTGCGCCACCGACCAGTCGACCTTGACGTCGCGGTAGGTGACGCCCTCCTCCGGCTCCTCGGGGATGTTCTCCCGCTCGACTTCCGCGTCGGTCTCGTGGCCGGGCTCGCCGTAGTAGGTGACCTTCCTGCGCTCGGGCACCCGCCCGAACTTCACCTCCTTCGCCTTCACCGAGGTGAAGAAGTCGAGGTCGGGACGGCGGCCGCTCATCAGGCGGCCGCCTTTTCGACGTCGTGGACGGTGACCCGCCCTTCGGCGCCGGTCCCCTCGACCAGATCGACGTCGACGCCGGCCTCCTCGGCCTTCCGCAGCGCCGCCGGGGTGGCGTTGTGCTTCTCCGCCCGTCGCTGGCGCCGTTTCTCGCCCAGCTCCATCGCTTTGTGAGTGGCGGCGAGACCGAGGTCTTTGGCCTCGTCGGCCGCGGCGGCGCCGATTTCCTTGGCGACGAGCTTGGCGATCTGTTTGGCGAACTGGCCGCCGGAGAGGCCCTGGCCTCCATTGCCCTCCCCGCCGCCGTTCCCCCCGCCGTTGCCGCCGGATAGGCCCGCGAGCCCGCCTGCCCCCTGACCGAGGCCGCCGACCGCCTGGCCGGCGCCTTCGCCGACCTCGCCGACGGCCTTGCCGGCACCACCGCCGACGTCTTCGACCGCGCCCTCAGCGCCTTCGCCAACGTCTTCGACCGCGCTCCCAGCGCCTTCGCCGATCTGCCCGACCGCCTTGTTGGCCCCTTCGCCGACTTCGCCGACCGCTTTGCCGGCGCCTTCGGTGACCGGTTCGAGCGATTGGGCGATGGTCTGGAGCACCTCGGGGTTGCGGTCAAGCGTGGTCAGGACCCGGTCGATGATCGCGGTGACGTGGTCGAGCCGCGCCCGCAGCAGCGCCTGCGCTTCGACGCCCTTGATGTCGAGTTCGACCTTCCCCAGCTCGGCGTGGACGCCGACGCTCAGTTTGACCAAGTCGAGCACCTCGGCATGCAGGGAGATCCGCGCCTCGAGGTCATCGAGCTCGAAATGGATCTCGTCGACCTTGACGACCGGGATGTCGACGACGACGTCGGGCTCGTCGGTGTCGCTGATTTCCCCCGGATCGATGACCGTGTAGTCCTCGTACATCCGCTCCGGCACGGTCTTGTCAGAGCCCTGGTTCTTCTGCGGCGTCGGGCTTTTGTTGCGTCCTCGGCCGTTCGATTTCGACCGACTTCGGTCGCTTTTGCGTTTGGTCTGCTGCGCCATCCTTCCCACTCCTCCTGCTAGCTCTCCTGTAAGGGATTGCTTCCCGGTCTGGACGGGCGGAAAACGGCGCCCCAGGGCGGATCGGCTCGCTCAGCCGCGGCGCGGGCGGGCGCCGGTGACCAGGCGCCAGGCGCGGCCGAGGCCGTAGAGGACGGCGAAGGCGACCGCCAGGCCGATCGCCCCCAGGACCAGCAGGAAGAGGACGAAGGCGAGGATCGCCAGCGGGACCAGCAGGATTTTCACGGGCCGTAGTCTTGCAATGGCAGATGGGAGCGGCAGCGGCACTTGCGACCTTGGCGATCGCCTTCGGGCAGGTCGGGCTCAACGCCACCGGCGGCCACCGGACGGTCGCGGCGATCGGCGACAGCGTCGCCCTGCTGGAAGCGCAGCGCCGCATCGAAAGCGGCCCGCAGCGGGTCGCCGCTCCTGAGACCCACGTCCCCACCGCCGCGGAAATCGCCGCCGACCCCTCGAAGCTGCCGCCGGCCTCCGCCGGCAGCAACGGCACCACCGTCCCCCACACCTCCTCGCTCAGCCGCGAGGAGATCTTCGCCCACCGCCGCGGCGGCGATCCCAACTCCACCGCGATCCTCCTCACCGGAGTCGCCCTCGCCCCGCCCGACGCGCCGGAAGCGGTGAAGGGCGCGATCAACGCCGCCAACATGATCATCGGCCGCCCCTACGTGTGGGGCGGCGGCCACGCCTCCTTCTACGACGACTCCTACGACTGCTCCGGC
>DATHFL010000282.1:0-5362 GCA_035318125.1 Solirubrobacterales bacterium
TCGTCCCGAGCATCCCGCTCGACCGCGACGCGCTGCTGGTCGCGGTGGCGACGGTGGGGACGACGCTCGCGCCCTGGGGGCTCGCCTTCATCCAGTCCTACGCGGTCGACAAGCGGCTGGCGGTGAAGGACCTGCGCTACGAGCGGGTCGACGTCATCGTCGGCGCGGTGCTGACGGGGGTGATCGGCTTCTTCGTAGTCGTCGCCTGCGCGGCGACGCTGCACGCGCAGGGGATCGACGTCGAGGACGCGAGCGACGCCGCGCGGGCGCTGGAGCCGGTCGCTGGCGACGCCGCCGCGACCCTCTTCGGGCTCGGCTTCCTCGGCGCGGCGCTGCTGGCGGCGGCGATCGTCCCCCTCTCCACCGCCTACTCGCTCTCGGAGACCCTCGGCCGCCGCGCCGACCTCGACGACAGCTTCGCCGAGGCGCGCACCTTCTACCTCGGCTTCGCCGTCGTCATCGCCCTCGCCGCCTGCCTGGTCCTCATCCCCGGCGTCCCGCTGATCAAGGTCCTCTTCCTCACCCAGGCGCTGAACGCGGTCCTGCTGCTGGTCCTGCTGCCGTTCATCCGCTCCCTGGCGGCCGACCGCGAGCTGATGGGCGCGCACGCCCTCGGCCGCTTCGACCGCTGGACGACGGCAATCGCCCTCGCCGCGGTCGCGGCCTCGGTCCTGGCCCTGGGAGTGCTGGCGGTGCTTTAGGTGACGACCAGCTCGCGCTTCGGCGTGCGCCGCGACCTGGGATTCGGCGCCTCGTCCTGGAAGCCGTAGACAAGGTGGGTCTCTAGCGCCTTGGCCAGCTTCTGCATCGTCGCGAAACTGAAGCGATGCTGCCCGCTCTCAAGGCGGGAGATGACCGAGTGACTGGTGCCCATGCGAGTGGCCAGCTCCTCCTGGGTGAGGCCCAGCTGCATCCGCTTTTGGATCACCAGGCGAGCAAACTGCTCATAGGGCTGCTGCGCCTCGAGCGCGGCTTTGTAAGCGGCGCTCTTGCGCGCCTTCCGCTCCATGCCTTCAGCGTGCGAAGCTCCGATAGGTGCGTGATTCCGAGCCATGCTGGATTGGGACTTTAGCAATATTGCTAACTACCCACCGGGGCTCAGGGGGCATCGGTGCCTGCTGCACGAGGTGGAACCCGCCTCCGTGAATCCATCCGCTTCTTGAAGTCGTGCCAACGCTTCTTCGCGATCTCGATCTCAGCCGGAGGAACCGCCTTGCTCTTCTTGCGGATCATGTGCAGCAAGACGAAGAGATTGCCCGAGCGCTGGTAGAGGATCCGGTAATGCGCGCGGCCGTAGTGGCAGCGGAGCTCGCGCAGCTGCCCGTCTATTTGGGATGTATGAGGGAAGGGCAGCGGCGGGTCGTCGTTGGCCAGCCCGTTTAGGCGGTCTATCTGCAAGTCGATCGTCACTCGCTTTGTCGCCGCGGCCTGAAGTTCGCGCGAGCTTGGATTCTTCTTCCTCGGCTCCAGCGGAAACTCGCGATCGAGGAACTCCGAGACGGGTTCGACGCCATCGGGGGCGCGGTAGTAGACGGCTTGGGTCGGCATCGAGGCGCGACCCTACTTCGAGCGGGGCCGCTAGAACGGCTCGTAGCTGACGCTGCGCCAGCCCTTGTCCGTGGAGCCGGGGACCTCGAGGACGTTGTGGAGCATCGTCACCTCTCGCTCCTCCGCTAGCCATTTCGCCTCGATCGCGACGCTGCCTAACCTCACCCGCTCGCTGTAGTTGCCGGCCACCACCGCTGTGGCGAGCCCGCGCACGGAGGCGTGGAGGTCGTCGCCTTCCTCGGTGAAGAACTCGCACATCATCCCGCTGCGGCCGGGACTGCAGAGGAGCATGTCCTCGGAGTCGAAGTGGACCACCAGCGGCGCGGCCTCCAGCCTCATCGGTTCCAGGAACAGCGCCGGCTCGACGTCGAATTCGCTGCGCAGCTCGGCCCAGCCAGCAGAGAGCGACTCCCGCGCCGCTTCTTGGAGAATCGCTCGGATTTCGCGGACCAACTGGTCAAGCATGGAATACCGGTTATACACCCTGCATTAGCCAAAGTCATCTTTTTATACGCCCAGAAGGAGTTCCAAAGGCCTTCTTCCATAAGGTCGGCCCATGCGAATCGTTGAGGCGATCAACCTGGTCCAGGCGGGGAAATTTCCACGAACCGCAACCTGGAAACGCGCCATGAGCGAGGTGGAGTGCGCCATCCGTTTGACGGACTGGCCATTCGGCTCGCAGAAGTTTTCGCTGAATCCGGAACCGATCAGAGATCGAAAAGGGAGAGTCGACCGGCATCCCAACGGAGTTCTGCCGATCAAGGGACCGATGATCGCCCACCTCGCTTCCTGCGACTGGAAGACCGAGGCCCTTCCCGAGCTACCCGTTGGAGAAGAGGGCAAGGACGTCCTGACGACGGGCGACCTCGACGCCCTTCTCCTCGACCGTGATCGCTACGTCGGCTTCGAGTGGGAGACGGGGAACATCTCCTCCAGCCATCGAGCGATCAACAAGCTGCTCGACGGGATCACCCGCAAGACCCTCCAAGGGGGCATCCTCGTCCTGCCGATGAGGGAAATGCAGCGCTACCTGACCGACCGGGTGGGGAACTTCGAGGAGCTGGCGCCGTATTTCGAGCTCTGGAGGCGGTACCCGGTCGAGGATGGCGCTCTCCGCGTCTACGGAATCGCCCACGATGAGCTTGACCCGTCAGCTCCGCACATTCCCAAGGGAAGAGATGGCAGGGCCTTGGTCTAGGCGGCAGCCCGCTCTATCCAGTCGTCGTTGGGGTGGTGGTGGAGGTCCTCGCCGCTGAGCCGCTCGATGATGACATCGCAGCTCTCGATCTCCGACCCGATCCAGAACCTGTTGTGGCGCTGCGCCACGTCGAACGTGGTCCCGCTGCCGCCGAAGGGGTCGAGCACCAGATCCCCCTCCTCCGTCGACAGGTGGATCACCCGCTCCAGCAGCTTGGTCGACAGCTGGTTCGCCCCCCGCTTCCTGCTCTTGAACTTCCAGTGCCGAACGGGCGGGATGTCGCTCCAGACGTCGGTGAGATTGACCCCGTCGGGGTTCATCGCGCCCCGATGTCCTCCGTAGTCCTTGATGTCGCCCCCGCAGTGCCTGCAGGTCTCGATCGGGGTGCGGATCTTGCGAAAGGTCTTGGGCTTGCCCTTGCTGTAGTAGAGGAGGCTGTAGTGGGCCGGGTAAAGGCGTCCCACGATCGGAAGCCCGAGCTTCAGGCTGACGGCGATCCAGTGGCGGAAGTCCAATCCTCGCTCGAGCATGTGGGCGCCGAAGACGACATTCCAGCGGGGGAGGTTGAAGAGGAAGAGCGACCCGCCGGGCTTCAAGACCCGGATGCACTCGTCAATCCAGGATCGGGACCAATCGAGGTATTGGGCTTCGCTGACCTTGTCGTCGACCCGCGGCCCGTAGACCTTGCCCAGGTTGAAGGGCGGGTCTGCGAAAACGGTGTCGACCGTTTCCGTCTCGACTCGTTCCAGGAAATCGCAGCAATCTTCGTTGTAGAGCGCACCGGCGTCGTTGCGGTAGACCGGCTCAGCACCGTCAGAGATAACCGAGGTCGGGGCGAAGGGGCGGGTTTTCTCCAACTGACTGAGGCTCATGCCATCTCCCATAGTGCTACCAGAAGGACGCAGCGAACATTAGTTCGCCCATCGGTCGTAATTCATACCCCCAGAAGGAGGTCCAATCCCATCATCACCGCGGCGCCGGCGGCCAGTCCGGCGGTGGCGCCGAGGCGGCGGCGGCGCTCGGCGTAGGCCTGGGGCAGCAGCTCGACCGCGATCAGGCTCAGCATCGCGCCGGCGGCGAAGGCGAAGGAGATCGGCAGCAGCGCGGTGACCTGTTCGACCGCCAGGAAGGCGATGACGGCACCGACCGGCTGCGGCGCGCTGGTCCCGACCGCCACCCAGAACTGGCGCATCCGCCCGAAGCCGGCCGTCTCCATCGGGATCGCGACGCTGGTCCCCTCGGGGACGTTCTGCAGGGCGATGGCGACGATCACGAACAGCCCCAGGCCCTCCCGCTCGGAGGCGTAGGCGGTGCCGATCGCGAGGCCCTCGGGGAGGCTGTGGACGAAGAGGACCGCGAAGACCAGCGCCGAGGTGCGGACGCCCGGCCCCTGCCTGCCCATGAAGGCCGCCTCCGGGCGCAGCCGCCGCCGCGCCACCCCCAGCAGCAGGCCGCCGACCGCGAGCCCCGCGACCACCTCGCCCACCGACCCCTCCTCCACCGCCGGCACCAGCAGCCCGAAGACCGAGGCGACCCCCATTACCCCCGCCGCCACCCCGAGCAGGAACGGCGTCAGCGCCGCCGCCCTCTCCCCCAGGAACCACACCGGGATCGCCCCCACCCCGGTGGCGAGCGCCGTCGCGCAGGCGGCGAGGAAGAGGACGAGCAGGTCGGGCATCCGGGGGCACGCTAACGCGGCGGCCCGCCGTTAACGAATCAACCTACGGGCTGCTTTTCGACCGAGCGTTGGCGCCGGCCGGAGAAGAACTTGATCGCGGTGAAGATCAGCAGGACCGCCAGTGCGGCCTCTGTGAGTCCGACCAGGACCTTGCAGGCCGCGACGGCCACGGAGCTCGCCAGGTCGTCATGTCCTGCGAATGAGGCCCCCCAGAGAAGCAGCAAGAAGAAGATCCCAACGAGCTGCAAGATCGACCGGAGGGTCGCGCGCTCTTCGATCCATGCTTCGATCCTGCTCACCCGCGGCTGCTGCCAGAAATACTCGCGCGAGGAAGGCATCAGCAGGAACACCAGCCTGAGCGATCCAAGGACGATGACCCACGGATTGGTCCCGACAGCCAAGTCGACGACCGCGTCCCCCGCCGACAGGATCAGCGCCAAGAACCAGAAGAACCGGCTGCCCCGCAACACGAACCAGGCGACCGCAAGGCTGGTCGCAAAACCAACGAGGGTGAGGCTGTCCTCCAAAAACACCTCAACCAGGCCGTGCCCGACCAAGACGGCGGCGAAGGCCCACAGCATGGGTGGCGCCTGCTTGATTCTCATCGGGCGAGCGTATTGGCTTCGCGGGAGGCCGAACGCTTGCTCGAATCCGCTCAAACGGTCACATCTTCCCGCCCCTCACGGCAGCCGGCAGAGGTACACCCCCTTGGTGTGGGTCTCTTCGTCGAGGCCGATCTGCAGGTCCCCGTCCAGCTCTCCGTAGACGACGATGCATTCGAGGCCCGCCTTCTCGACCGCCCCGAGGATCTCCGCTTCGCTGAAGTGGCGCTGGCGGTGGATGTGTGTGGAGTCGGCCTTGCCGGCCTCCTCGAACTTGGCTTCGGCGATGACACCGGGTGCGACCTCCTCGGGGGTCAGGTTCCCCTTCCAGACGAG
>DATHFL010000283.1:0-3241 GCA_035318125.1 Solirubrobacterales bacterium
CGAGCCGTCGACGGCGTGGACGCCGGAGCTGTGGGAGCGGGCGAAGGACTCGACCACCGAGGCCCCCGCCGCGGTCGTGCCGCCGCTGCCGAGCCGGGCGCCGAGCAGCTTGATCAGGGTCTCGGCGAAGAAGTTGTCGGAGTAGACGTTGGTCAGGTCGACGATCCGGTTCAGGGCGGGGGAGCGGACCATCGCCACCCGCTCGCCGTTCGGCGGGGTCGGGCGCAGGGCGATCTGCGAGGGCATCTGCACCCCGGCGGCGCGGAGCGAGCGCGCCAGCTTCGAGGCGGCGAGCTTGGCGGGGTCGGAGGCGAAGCCGCTGGAGCTGGTCGAGCCGCGGAAGCCGGAGTTGAAGGCGAGGCCGGAGAGCGGGCCGATGTAGGAGCTGGTCGCGTAGCCGGAGTCGGCGACGCCGCGGAGGCGGTCGAAGATCGTGTCGTCGGCGTAGAGGCGGCCGGTGATCGACTCGATCCCGGCGGCGCGCACCTGCGGGACGAGGGCGAAGAGGTTGGTGCCGAGGCCGCCCAGGTAGCCGTCGTAGAAGGCGGGCGTCCCCAGCGCCGGGTCGCCGCCGCCCTGCAGGTAGAGGCTGCCGTGGAGGACGCCGTCGGCGTCGACCTTGCCGTCGCGGAAGACCTTGGTCGCGATCCGGGCGTCGGGGCCGAGCCGGGAGAGGGCGGTGGCGGTGGTGAAGAGCTTCATGTTCGAGGCGAGCGGCCGCGGGCGCCCGGGGGTGCTGGCGCAGACGACGTCGCCGGATTCGGCCTCGACCACGAGCAGGCCGCTGGCGGTCCCGCCCCCCTGGTGCAGCCAGGAGCGCATCTGGTCGCAGGTCCGGCTCGCCTGCGCGGAGGCCGCAAAGAGCAGGAAAAGCGCCAGAACGGCGCCCAGGAGCGGCATCGCGCGGCGTCTCATCGTCCCTTCGAACACGGAAGATGGAGAAGGTAGCGGTCGAGCCCGACCCCTCGCCCTGGAATACTGCATGTTCCTGTGGCGAAAGTCGTAGACATCGAGTCCAGATCGCGCCAGCGCGGCAAGGGGCGGAAAAAGCCCTCGAAGACGGCGCTGGTCCTGGGCGGAGGCGGCTTCACCGGCGGCGTCTACGAGATCGGCGCCCTGCGCGCGCTCGACCTGCTGGCGGTGAACAGCTCGGTCAACAACTTCGACGTCTACGTCGGCACCAGCGCCGGCTCCTTCGTCGCCTCGATGCTGGCCAATGGGATCAGCCCCGACGAGATGATGCAGGTGATCAACTCCCGCGTCCCCTCGGAGCTGGAGGACCTCGACCTCGACCGGGTGCTGAAACCGAACTACCTCGGTTACCTCAGCAAAGCGGTAGCGCTGCCGCTGCGCACGGCCGAGCTGCTGCGCAGGCTGGCACGGATCGGCGAGCTCTCGGCGATCGACATCGGCGTCGGCCTCGCCGAGGCGCTGCCGACCGGGCTCTACTCGGGCTCCGGCCTCGCCGACTACGTCGAGGAAGCGCTCACCGTCGACGGCCGGGTCAACGACTTCCGCCTGCTCGAGAGCGAGCTCTACCTGACCGCGACCGACCTCGACACCTGCGAGCGGATCGTCTTCGGCGAAGAGGGCTGGACCGACGTGCCGATCTCGAAAGCGGTCGAGTGCTCGACCTGCCTGCCGATCGTCTACAAGCCGGTCGACCTCAAAGGCCGCCAGTTCGTCGACGGCGGCATCCGCTCGACCACCAACGTCGACATCGCGGTGGAGAAGGGGGCCAAGCTGATCATCGTCGTAAACCCGCTGGTTCCCTACGTCAACGACTTCGAGAAGACGATCCCGACCGTCTTCGGCCGCCGCGTCCGCCGCGTCTCCGACATGGGGCTGCCGGCGATCGCCAACCAGACCTTCCGCCTGATCGCCCACCAGCGCCTGCACCAGGCCGTCCAGCAGTGGCAGGAGCGCTACCCGGGCGTCGACATCGTCCTGCTCGAGCCCGAGCCCAACGACGAGCTGATGTTCGGGACGCCGATCATGGACTACTCCAGGCGCCTGCGGATCGCCAAACACGGCTTCGAAACCGTCACCGCCGCCCTCGCCCAGGACTACGACCGCTTCAAGGAGATCGCCGAGCGCCACGGCCTCGAGATCTCCGAGAACCGCGTCCGCCGCGTGGTCGAGAACGCCTCCGAAGAAGAGCCCGAGCAGATATCGGCCTGGCGCCGGGTGCTCGAGCAGACGACCTCGGTCCTGCTGCGGCAGTCCGGCCAGGCTTCGTAGCCGCTCTACTTGCAACTACTTGCAATAAGACTTGAAACGCTGCGCGTCAGGCAGCGTAGAGCTGCTCGATCGCGTCCTCGTGCTTGGAGGCGACGACGGCTCGCTTGACCTTCAGGGTCGGCGTCAGCTCGCCGGACTCCTGGGAGAGGTCGTGGGGGAGGATGGCGATCTTCTTCACCTGCTCGACGCGGGCGAAGTTCTGGTTGATCTTCTCGACGTGGGCCTCGATTTCGGCCTTGATGTCGGGATTGGCGGCGAGTTCGGCGGGATCCTCGGGGAGGCCCTTCTCCTGGGCGTATTTGACCGCCTCTTCGGCATCGAGGGTGACCAGCGCCACCAGGTAGGGGCGGCGGTCGCCGACGACCACGCATTGGGAGACCAGCGGGTGCTGCTTGATTTCGGCCTCGAGGTTGGCGGGGGTGATGTTCTTGCCGCCCGCGGTGATGATGATGTCCTTTTTGCGGCCGGTGATCTTGATGAAGCCGTCGGAGTCGATCTCGCCGAGGTCGCCGGTGTGGAGCCAGCCGTCGACGATCGTCTCGGCGGTCGCCTCGGGGTTCTTGTGGTAGCCCTGGAAGACGTTGGGGCCCTTGACGAGGATCTCGCCGTCGTCGGCGATTTTCACCTGGCAGCCGGGGAACGGCTTGCCGATCGTCCCCACCTTGAAGTCCTCGGGTTTGGAGATCGTCGCCGCGGTCGAGGTCTCGGTCATCCCCCAGCCCTCCAGCACGAGGACGCCGGCGGCGTCGAAGAAGCGGAGGATCTCGGGGTTGATCGGGGCGGCGCCGGAGACCGCGAGCCGGATGTTGCCGCCGAAGAGGTTGCGGATTTTCGACAGCACTTTCTCGTCCGCGAAGGCGTACTGGCGCCGCAGCAGGAAGCCGGGCTTGCGGCCGCTGCGTTCGGCGTCCCGCATCTTCCCCCCGACCTTGATCGACCAGTCGAAGATCAGCTTTTTGAGGCCGCCCTCTTTTTCCATGCCGCTGGTCGCGGCGGTGTA
>DATHFL010000284.1:0-3269 GCA_035318125.1 Solirubrobacterales bacterium
GCCGTCTCGGGGTCGATTGCCTTGCCGCCCGGGAGCCCGGCGGAGGCGACGAGGACGGGACGCAGCTCGCCGTAGCCGCGGACGACGCTCTCGCCGTAGCCGTCGGCGATCGCCGCGGCGGCGCCGGCCGCCAGCAGCGCCGCGAGCAGGAAGCCGAGAGCGCGGCCGCGGCGGCTCACCGCTCGCCTCCGCGCAGCGGCAGCCGCAGGATGGCCACGCTGCCCCGGCTGCCGCTGCGGAAGCTGAAGCCGCCGCCGTGCTCCCTAGCGATGCGTCGGACCAGCCGCAGCCCGTGGCCGCGGCGACAGCGACCGCCAGGCCTCGCTCGCAATCCCCCGCCCTTCGGATCGGTGGCGCGACCGGAATCGCGCACCGCGAGGGAGGCGAACCGCCCCTCCACCCGCATCTCAACCGTTACCTGACCGGTGCCGTGTTCGAGAGCGTTATTGATCAAGTTGTCCAATGCTTGTGAGAGTCCGAAACGGTCGCCGGTGACGAGGACCTCGCCCGCCGTATTGCGAACTCGGAGTGAGCGTTTGAACAAACCCGCCCGTCCCTGCCAGCGCGCCTCGACGGCCTCCAGCAGCGTCTCCAGCTGGACCGGACCGACGGCCGCCGGCGCCGCTTCGCCGTTGATCTCGCGGTCGAGCCGCTCCAGCGCGGCAGCGGTCAGCTCCAGCGAGGAGCGGACCGCCTCGCCATCGCTGCGATCGGCGGGCAGCGAGAGCGAAAGGACCTGCAGAGGGCGGCGCAACTCGTGCATCGCCTCGTTCAACGCGGTGCGTCGCCGCCCCTCCCGCAGGGTCGTTATTCCGCCTGCCAAAGCCAATGAGGCCGCAAACGGGACGCCGGCGGCAAGCTGCGCCAGCTCGATCGTCATCGGCCTCTCCCGGTCTCCGTTGGCATGGAGCCCCTAAGGGATGAGGGCGAGGAATTTCTCCCCCGCCGCCGGTCGGCCGCTTGCGGAAATAGCGGCCTCGGAAGGAACCGAAACGGAGCGCCCGCCCCTCGAAGCGGTCTCGGCCAGGCGCGTCGATGGGACGGGCGCAACCACGGAGACCTTACGCCACTACACAAAGGTTTCCAAATCCTTTGCGAAGACTTGAGCCAGTTACAGTGGTTTCTTTTTTTCACTGCATTTCCTACATGGAAGACGGGCTGCCTCGGAGCATTTTGGAATACTTGTCTAGTAACTCGGGCGTTTAACTGCCACCCACTGTCACCCGGCCCGAGCACCCCAACCCCCAGGAGGTCCTCCTTGCCACAGTCTCGTACGTCCCCCGAGGGCATTACCCAGCAACTTGCGAAGGCGCTGGCCCACCCGCTCCGGGTCCGCATCCTCAGCTCCCTGCACAAAGGGATCTCGAGTCCAAACCAGCTCGCCCAGGAACTCGGCGAGCCGCTCGGCAACGTCAGCTACCACGTCAAAACGCTGCTCGAATACGACTGCGTCGAGCTGGTGAAAACGGAGCCGCGCCGCGGGGCGGTCGAGCACTTCTACCGCGCCACCGACCGCGCCTTCCTCAGCGACTCCGACTGGGCGAAGATCCCGGCCTCGGCGCGCAAGGGCATCTCCGGCTCGATCCTCGAGTCGATCGGCCAGAGCGCGACCGACGCGATGGCCGAGGGGACGATCGAGGCGCGCAGCGACTCCCACCTCTCCGACACTCCCCTGGTCCTCGACAAACAGGGCTGGAAGGACCTCAACAAAATCCTCGCCGACGCCGTCAAGCAGGCCGGCCAGATCCAGAAGGAATCCGCCAAGCGCCTCGGCGACAGGAAGAGGACCGACGGCATCGCCACCAAGCTGGCGATCATGCACTTCGAGGTCCCGTCCGCCAAGAAGGCGAAGGCGAAGAGGTAGAGCCCGGGCTTCCGCGACGCTTCAAGCCCCTGGTCGGCTCAAACCGGCCAGGGGTGAACCTCGTATCGGCGTCGGCTCGCCGAAGCGAGCTTCCAGGCGGTCTCCGCCTCGATCATCGCTCGTTCGAGGCTTCTGCAGGTGGCGTCGAACTGGTCCAGTTCCTTCTCCATCTCCCGAAGTTCCTCTGCGAAGGAATCGCGGTCGGCCTTCATCTGCTCCTCGCGACTTGGAATGTTTTTGTCTATGCACATGGTCTAACCTTAACGGGTCGAATCGGCTTCCAGTCGACGCACGCGATGGTCGAGCTGACGCACCATCTGATTGCTCCTCGTCAGTAGACGTCTCAGCTCTCCCATCTGAAGACGTCGTTTGTCGGCCATCGCTTTCAGGGACGCGCTGCTCATGTCCTGGGCGCGCAGTCCGTTCACCCCGATGTCGCTGAACCCGCGGTTGTGCAGGGCTAGAAAAAGCGCCATCAGGATGAGATATGGCCCTGCGAAGGCGGCCAACGCCACCTCAACCCGGTAGATGACGGCAGAGCGCAGAGCGAAGTCTGGAATCGACGCGGGCAGGCTGGTGGCGCAGCCCGCCCACGCAGCAGCCACCGCCGTAGCCGTGACTAACAATGGGAAGCCGTGACGGACGACCCAGTCTGAGAAGCGCCGACCCACGAGCTCACCCGTCGATCAACCGGTAGCCGATGCCCCAGCAGTTGACGATGAAGCGGCAGCGGTCGGGGTCTAGTTTGCGGCGGAGGCGGCTGGCGTGGGAGTCGAGGGTGCGGGTCTTGGAGTTGCCCTTGTAGCCCCAGACGGTGGTCAGCAGTTCGCTCTTGGTGAAGACGCGGGTGGGGTCGGCGGCGAGGGCGCGGAGGAGGCCGAACTCCTTCTTCGAGAGGGGGATGTCGCGTTCGCCGACGGTGACGCGGCGGCGCAGCGGGTCGAGGACGAGGTCGCCGACCCGGCAGGGGCCGTCCTGGTGCGCCTCGCGGCGGCGGAGGACGGCGCCGATCCGGGCCCGCAGCTCGCTGTAGGAGTACGGCTTCGTCAGGTAGTCGTCGGCGCCGGCGTCGAGGCCGCGCACCTTGTCGGTCTCGCCGCCGCGGCCGGTGAGGACGATCACCGGCAGGCGCGGGTCGAAGCGGGAGTCGATCCCGTCGGCCTCGCGGATCTCGCGCAGGACGTCGAGGCCGGAGGCGTCGGGCAGGGTCAGGTCGAGGAGGAGCAGGTCCGGGTGGTTGTAGCGGCAGAGCCGCAGCGCGTCGGAGGCGCTGGGCGCCGGCATCACGCCGAAGCGGTCGGCCGACAGGTGCTCGCAGAGCAGGTCAAGGGTGACGTCGTCGTCCTCGCAGACGACCAGGGTGGCGATCTCTTCTCGTTGGGGGAGCATGCGGCCCCAAGGGCGC
>DATHFL010000285.1:0-7923 GCA_035318125.1 Solirubrobacterales bacterium
CTCGACCACCGACTTCAGCACCGCCTCGAGGTCGAGCTCGGAGAGCATGCTGGTGCTGACGTCGAGCAGGCGGCGAAAGCGATCCTCGCCAACCCGTTCGGCCGGTTGTCCCGAACTCTCCACTGGTCGAATACTCCCACCAATTCACCGCTTTTGGAGGAGGTGTTCCTGGCAAGGCGCCTTTGCAAACCAGAAGGCAACAAAGGCGCCTGCGCTACGGTGGCACCGTGGGGAAGGTCAAGTGCCAGATCGCGGTCTCGGCCGACGGCTACCTCGCCGGCCCCAACCAGAGCGAGGAGCACGGGCTCGGCGAGGGCGGGGAGGCACTGCACGAGTGGGCCTTCAAGACGCGGTTCTTCCAGGAAATACACGGGCGCGAGGGCGGCGAAGGCGGGATCAGCGACGACGTCGTCCGCGAGGCCTCGGCCAACAGCGAGGCCATCGTCATGGGGCGCAACATGTTCGGCCCCGTGCGCGGGCCCTGGACCGAGCCGCTGTGGAACGGCTGGTGGGGCGACGATCCGCCCTTCCGGGTCCCGGTCTTCGTCCTCACCCACCACGAGCGCGAGCCGCTGACCCTAGGCGAGACGACCTTCCACTTCGTCACCGACGGGATCGAGCGGGCGGTTGAGCTGGCCCGCGAGGCGGCCGGCAACGGCCACGTCTCGATCGGCGGCGGCGGCGAGACGATCCAGGAGACGATCCGCGCCGGCCTCCTCGACGAGCTGCTGGTCAACCAGGTGCCGCTGATCCTCGGCGGCGGCACCCGCCTCTTCGACGGCATCCCGCCGAGCGTGAAGCTGGAGCAGACGCGGGTGGTCGAGGCCCCCGGCGTCGCCCACCTCTTCTACCGCCTCGGCTGAGCCGGTCCCGACCGGGACGGGGGCTAGCGTCCCGGTCCGATGAGCAAGAAGGGTGACCTCGAACGGGACGCGCGCCTCTACGGCAGCCGCTTCCTCACCGAAGACGCTCCCGACCGCGAGTTCCCGGCCACCGGCATGACTCCGCTCGACGCGATGCGGCTGGTCGACGAGGAACTGGCGCTGGAGGGGCTGCCGGAGCGCAACCTCGCCACCTTCGTCACCACCTGGATGGAGCCCGAGGCGCGGCGGATCGTCGCCGAGAACCTGCACCGCAACTTCATCGACCACGCCGAGTACCCGATCTCGGCCGAGATCGAGCAGCGCTGCATCCGCATGCTCGCCGACCTCTTCAACGCGCCGGGGGAGACGACCGGCTGCCGCACCCAGGGCTCCTCGGAGGCGATCATGCTCGGGGCGCTGTCGCTGAAGTGGAAGTGGAAGGAGCGCCGCGAAGCCGCCGGCAAGGGGACCGAGAGGCCGAACCTCGTCTTCGGCGGCGACGTCCACGTGGTCTGGGAAAAGTTCTGTCGCTACTTCGACGTCGAGCCGCGGATCGTCCGCCTGCGCGAGGACAGGTACGTGATCGGGCCTGAGGACGTCGAGCCCCACGTCGACGAGAACACGATCGGGGTCGCCGCCGTCCTCGGCACCACCTTCACCGGCCACGCCGACGACATCGCCGGGATCGACGCGCTGCTGCTGCGGCTCAAGGACGAGCAGGGGCTCGACGTGCCGCTCCACGTCGACGCCGCCAGCGGCGGCTTCGTCTGGCCCTTCCTCTACCCGGACTCGGAGTGGGACTTCCGGCTCAAGCAGGTGCGCTCGATCAACGTCTCCGGCCACAAGTTCGGGCTCGTCTACCCGGGGATCGGCTGGCTCGTCTTCCGCGAGCCGGCGGACCTGGCCGAGGACCTCGTCTTCTACGAGAACTACCTGGGCAAGACCGACGCCACCTTCACCCTCAACTTCTCCACCGGCGCCTCGATGGTGCTCGCCCAGTACTACAACTTCGTCCGCCTCGGCCGCGAGGGCTACGCGCACGTGATGGGGGCGATGGAGCAGAACGCCAGGGCCCTGGCCGGGAAGCTGCGGGAGAACGGCAACTTCGAGCTGATCGGCGCCGACGAGGAGCAGCTGCCGCTGGTCGCCTTCAAGCTGCGCGAGGGCAGGGACTACGACGAGTTCGACGTCTCCTGGCAGCTCTCGGCCGAGCGCGGCTGGATGCTCCCCGCCTACACGATGCCGCCCGACGCCCAGGAGGTGAAGGTGATGCGGGCGCTGGTCAAGGAGACCCTCAGCCGCGCCCAGGTCGACCGCCTCGCCGACGACATCGCCGAAGCCTGCAGGACGCTGGAGAAGAAGGGCGGCGCCCACCCCAGCGAGCGCCACCAGATGAAACGCAGCCCCGGCTACTAACAGCCCGCAAAGCGAACTGCATCAACTTTTCTATCTCCTGGATGGAAAAGTTGATGCAGTTCGGGAGGTGGAGGGCCACCAGGCGCGGTCGCCGAGGCGGTAGGTGATCGCCGGGATCAGCAGGGCGCGGACGAGGAAGGTGTCGAGGAGGACGCCGGCGGCGACGGTGGCGCCGATCTGGACCAGCTCCTCCAGCGGCAGCAGGGTGAGGGTGGCGAAGGTGCCGGCGAGGATCAGGCCGGCGCCGGTGATCACGCCGCCGGTGTGGGCCAGCGCCGCCAGGATGCCCTCGCGGGTGCCGCGGGCGGCCGCCTCCTCGCGCGCCCGCGTCATCAGGAAGATGTTGTAGTCGACCCCGAGGGCGACGAGGAAGATGAAGGCCATCAGCTCGAGGTCGAAGGCGAGTCCTTGGTCGCCGAAGACCTCGGTGAAGGCGAAGGTGGCGAGGCCGAGGGTCGCCGCGAAGGAGGCGACGACGGTCGCGATCAGGTAGGCGGGCGCAACCAGCGCCCGCAGTAGCGCGATCAGGATCAGGCCGACGACGAGGAGGACGAGGGGGACGATCAGCTTGGTGTCGCGGGCGTTGGTCTGCTCGACGTCGAGGTTCTCGACCGGGATGCCGCCGAGCAGGCCGCCCGGCGCCAGCGCGTGCAGCCGTTCGCGCACGTCCTCGACCGCTTCGGAGGCGTCGCTCCCGTACGGGTTGCCGTCGAGGACGAGGGCGACGACGGCCTTCCCGGCGTCGCCGGGGATCGGCGCCGGCAGCGCCAGCTGCACGTTGCCGAGGTCCTCCATCCCCTTCACCACCGCCGGCGCCGCCGCGGCGTCGACCACCGCGGTCAGCGGCGAGCCAAGGCCGGCGGGGAAGTGCCGTTCGAGGACTTCGTTGCCCTCGCTGGAGTCGGTCGGCTTCGTCACCCCCTGGCCGAAGCCGAGCGTGTCGTGGTGCGTCAGGTTGCCGAGGCACAGCACCGCCAGCAGCGCGAAGACGCAGCCGACGATCGCCCGCGAGCGCCGCCGCACCAACCCCGCCGCCCGCTCCCAGACGCGCGGTTCCTTTCGGTCGCTGTCCGTCCGAAAGGAACCGCGCGATCCGGGGCGCCAGAAGGCGCGCTCGCCGAGGATCGAGAGCAGCGCCGGCAGCAGGGTGAAGGCGGCGGCGAGCATCACCGCGATCCCGAGCGCGAGGATCGGGCCGAGCCAGCGGGTCGACTCGAGGTCGGCGACGAGCAGGACCAGCATCGCCGCGATCACCGTCCCGCCGGAGGCGAGGAGGGCGGGCCTGCTCTCGCGGACGGCTCGGTCGAGGGCGGGGATCGAGGGGACCCCCTCCGTCGCAAGATTGGGGAGGCTCCTCCGGGGGTCCCCTCGATCCCCGGCGAGGGCGAGCTCCTCGCGGTAGCGGTGCACGAGCAGCAGCGAGTAGTCGGTGCCGGCGCCGAAGATCAGCACCAGCAGCAGCATCGTGCCCTCGGAGTTCACCGTGATCCAGCCCGCCTCGATCAGCAGGTAGGCGAGCCCGATCGCCACCAGGTAGGCGGCGCCGACCGCGATCAGCGGCAGCAGCGAGAGGACCGGCGCCCGGTAGACGAGGAGCAGCAGCAGGAGGACGAGGCCGACGGTGGCGAAGAGCAGGGTGTGGGCTGCTTCGGAGGCGACCGCCTCGAGGTCGGCGGCGATCCCGGCCGGCCCGGTGACGAAGGCTTGCAGCCCCGGCGGCGCGTGTTTGCGCAGGTAGCCGCGGATCTTCTTCACCCCGGCGACGACGGCGTCGCGGTCGCCGGCGTCGATCGCGAGGAAGAGGAGCGCCGCTTCGCCGTCCTTGGAGATCGGCCCGACCCCGTTGGCGATCCGCGCCACCTCTGAGAGCTCGTTGCGGCGGCGGCCGGAGAAGGGGTCGAGGATCGGCGTCGCCCCGGTCAGAGCGAGGCGATCGAGCCCGTCGCCGATCCGCCCGATCGCCGCCACGTCCGCCCGGCGCAACCCGCCCGGGCGTTCGAAGACGATCACCGCCGGCACCTCTTCGCCGCCCGAGGAGGCGTCCTGGAGCGCCTCCACCGCCCGCGTCGATTCCGAGTCCTTGGGCAGGAAGCTGCTCTGCCCGGCGGCGGTGACGTCGTCGATGTGGTCGTGGGCGAGGAGGCCGACAGCCCCCAGCAGGAGCCAGACCGCAACCGCCACCCAGCGTCCGCGGGGGCCGGTGATCACGCGTTGACCCTAAATATCCGCGCCGACTGATTTCGCACGGGGGCAAGTGGGTAACGAAAGCGCATGGAATTGAAGCCGCTGCTTACCGCTGCCCTGGTCGCCCTCTCCCTCGGCCTGGTCGCTTGCGGGGGCGGCGGCTCCGATTCCACCTCGACCGAGGCCGAACCGGCGCCCAGTGCCAGCGAAGAAAGCGAAGAAGCCGGCGAAACGACCGAAAGCGAAGCGGCGCCGAGCGGCGAGGCGGCGAAGTCCGAAAAGGTGCAGATCGTCGAATTCACCTACGAACCGGACCCGGTCGTCGTCCAGGTTGGCGGCAAGGTGTCGTGGCAGAACGAGGACACCGCCCCGCACACGGCGACCGCCGACGACGGCAGCTTCGACACCGGCACGATCGAGCAGGGCAAGCTCGGCTCGGCCACCTTCAAGGAAGCGGGCACCTTCACCTACTTCTGCGAGATCCACCCGACGATGCACGGCACCGTCGAAGTGGTCGAATAGACGGAGCGCGCAGTGCCCTTCTGGCTGGCCCGCAAGGCGGCACCGGGAATCTGGAAGCGGGTGCCCTGGAAGATGGTCTGGGCGGCCTCGATCTGGCTCGTCAACAAGGGCCGGGAGCGGGTCGAGCAGAACCTCACCCAGCGCGAGCAGACCGAGTTCTGGAACCTGGTCAAGAAGTCGAAGGGCCGCCCCGGCAACCTCAGTCAGCGCGACCGCACCCGGATGAAGAACATCGTCGGCAAGGCCCTCCGCGGCTGAGAACCTGTCCTAGCCCGTAGAGTCTCCCCGTGCCCGAGGGGGAGCGAGAGGACCTGGCGGAGCTGCTGGCCCGCCGCGCGCTGACCGAGGACGCGGCGCGGGGCGATGCGGTCGAGCGCCGCCACGCCGCCGGCGGGCGCACCGCGCGGGAGAACGTCGCCGACCTGGTCGACCCCGGCTCCTTCGTCGAGTACGGGCGCTTCGCGATCGCCGCCCAGCGCGGCCGCCGCGAGCTCGAGGACCTGATCGCCCGCACCCCCGCCGACGGGCTCATCGCCGGCACCGCCCGCGTCAACGGCGAGCTCTTCGGCGCCGAGCGCGCCGCCTGCGCGGTCCTCTCCTACGACTACACGGTCCTCGCCGGCACCCAGGGGGCGCTCGGCCACCGCAAGAAGGACCGCCTCTTCGAGCTGATCGAGCGGATGCGCCTGCCGGTCGTCTTCTACGCCGAGGGCGGCGGCGGGCGGCCCGGCGACACCGACTACCCGGTCGTCTCGGCCCTCGACACCCGCGCCTTCGCGCTCTGGGCGCGGCTCTCGGGCCTGGTGCCGCGGATCGCGGTAGTCCACGGCCGTTGCTTCGCCGGCAACGCGGTGATCGCCGGCTGCGCCGACCTGATCGTCGCCACCGAGGCGAGCTCGCTGGGGATGGGCGGCCCGGCGATGATCGCCGGCGGCGGCCTCGGCGACGTCCCGCCCGACGAGGTCGGCCCGATCGAGATGCAGGCGCCGAACGGCGTCGTCGACGTGGTGGCGGCCGACGAGGCCGAGGCGACCGCGATCACCAAGCGTCTGCTCGCCTACTTCCAGGGGGCGACCGCGCCCGGCCCCGAACCAGACCAGGACCGCCTCCGCGACCTCGTCCCCGAGCGCCGCCGCCGCGCCTACGACCCGCGGCCGATCGTCGAGACGCTCTGCGACGAGGGCTCGGTCACCTACCTGCGCGAGCGCTTCGCGCCGGAGATGGTCACGGCGCTGGCGCGGATCGAGGGCCGCCCGCTCGGGATCGTCGCCAACGACACCCGCCACACCGCCGGCGCCGTCACCAGCGACGCTTCCGACAAGGCAGCGCGGCTGCTGCAGCTCTGCGACGCCTTCGGTCTGCCGGTCCTCTCGCTCGTCGACACCCCCGGCTACATGGTCGGGCCGGAGGCCGAGGCGACCGGCCTCGTCCGCCACGCCTCGCGCCTGCTGGTCGCCGGGGCGGCGCTGCGGGTGCCGCTCGTCGCCGTCGTCCTGCGCCGCGGCTACGGCCTCGGCGCCCAGGCGATGGTCGGCGGCAGCCTCCACGAGCCGCTGCTGACGGTCGCCTGGCCGAGCGCCCACCTCGGGCCGATGGGGCTGGAGGGGGCGGTGCGGCTGGCGCTGCGCAAGGAGTTGGAAGCGATCGCCGACGAGGCCGAGCGCGAGCAGCGCGTCCGCGACCTCACCGCCGCCGCCGAAGAGAACGCGAAGGCGCTGAACGCGGCGGCGCTGTTCGAGCTCGACGACGTGATCGACCCGGCGGAGACCCGCGCCGTCATCGCCTCCACTCTCGCCGCCGCGGGCGACGCCCGCCCGCCCGGCGCCCATCGCTTCGTCGACACCTGGTGAAGATTTTTTAAGTACCCCGCGTGTTCTTGACTGCGTGCCCATGGAGTGATTAGGCTCGCCTCGTGCGACAGAGGGGCCAACGGAAAAAGGGTCTGTACGGGGCGCGTTTGCTCGCCCTGGCGCTCTACCTGGCCCTCGTCACCGCCGGGATCGTCTCCCTGGTGGCGGTGGCGGACGGCTCCGGGACGCAAACCGAGAACGAGGTGTTCGGCTACCTCTTCGCGGCGGTGGTCCTCGCCTCCTTCGCCGTCGTGATCCATCTGCTGGGGCGGGGCGTCGGCAAACTCGTCACCGGCGCCGACAACCGCATCAGCACCTCGAAGATCCAAGTGGTGCTCTGGACCTTCCTGATCGCGGCAACCATCCTCGCGCTGATCGCCCAGGACTGGGTCGGGCTCAACGACGGGTGGGAGGCGATCAGCTCCCTCAACATCGACGAATTCGGTCCTTACCTCGTCCTCCTCGGCGGCCCGTTCGCGGCGGCGATTGCCGCCAAGTCGCTCGTCCGCTCCCAGGTCGAAGACGGCAACGCCGCGAAGCCGCCGGGAGAGCCCCAGGTCTCCCAGGCCTTCACCAACGACGCTGGCAGCGCCGACCTGATCGACTCCCAGTACCTGCTCTTCAACCTGATTGCGGTGATCTATTTCGTTGGCGCGTTCATCGGCAGCCCGGACGACGGTCTGCCGACCATCCCGACTTTCCTCTACATCCTCACCGGCGCCTCCGCACTTGGCTATGTCAGTAACAAGGCGATCCCCTCCGGGCCGCCGAAAATCGAAAGCGTCAGCCCCGCCACCGCGAAGTTGGGCAAAGAGGTGACCGTCTTCGGAGAAGGGCTGCTCTTCCCGCTGGACCCCACGGCTACCGCGCCGGCGACGACGCAGGCGCAGTACCACGACGTGCAGGTGATGATCGGCGGTCGTGAAACCGAGATCGTTCCAGGGAGCCTCTCGTGCAGCACGACGGGGGGCGACCGTCTGAAGGTGACAGTTCCCGTTGGGCTGAAGCCAGGCGAGGAATACGACGTTGTCGCCCTCAACTTCCGCGGCACCGCGACCGAGCCGGTGAAGCTCAAAGTGGAGGCGTCG
>DATHFL010000286.1:0-10557 GCA_035318125.1 Solirubrobacterales bacterium
GCCGAGGGCAAGGTGACGGGCGCGTATGCGCCGCACGGCCGCCAGCACGTGGACTTCGACACCACGCAGGAGCACGCCGCGCCGCACACCACGTCGGACCTGGCTTTCCGGGGCATCCTGGCCGGTCGCTCCTCGGCGGTCTGGCGGGGCATGATCAAGGTCGATCCCGGCGCCCAGAAGACCGACGCGTTCCAGGAGTGCCGCAACCTGCTGCTATCCAAGCGCGCCCACGTCGACGCGATCCCCGGCCTCGAGATCCTCGCCAACGACGTCCGCTGCATCCACGCGGCGGCGATCGCGCAGATCGACAAGGACCAGCTCTTCTACCTCACCTCCCGCGGCCTCGACGCCGCCGACGCCAAGTCCCTGATCATCGAAGGCTTCCTCGAGTCCCTGGTCGAACGCCTCGCCGAGGGCCCCGTCCGCGACAGCATCTCCGAGGCGCTGGAGACGCGCCTGGCGGAGATCCTCTAAACGCCCGGCGGCAAATCGGCGCCGCCCGCGCCGCGCAGAAGCGCGGATAGGATGTCCCGCTTATGGGGCGGGTGGCGCTGATGGATTGGGACAACACCATTAGGCAGGGGTGGACGATCCGTGACTGGACCCTTCACCTGGAGGGTTGCGGTCTGGTGCCGGCGGAGACCCTTCGCGACGTCGACGAGGTCATCGACAACTACGCCGCCAAGCAATGCACCTACACAGAAATGGCGAATACGGTCCTGCGGGCGCTGGCATCGGGGCTGAAGGGTCAATCGGCGGCTGTGGTTGCCGATCAGGCGCCGTCTTTCATCAAGGGGGACAGGGGTAATTTCTATCCATTTGCCGCCGAGGCGCTTCGCGAGCTCCGCGCCCGAGGCCTGTCCCTCGTCGTCGTGTCCGGCGCGCCGGAGGAGGTTCTCGACGCCGCCGCCGAGGAGTACGGATTCGCCAAGGTTCGCGGGTCCGTGCTCGACGTCAGCGAGGGTCGCTACGTCGGCACCGTGAAAAAAAACCGCGCCGTCGTCGAGGGCAAGCAAGCCGCCCTGGGGTCCCTGCTCGGCGAACAGGTCGCGGCCCTGGCGATCGGCGACTCGGAGGCCGACCTGCCGCTCCTGGAACGGGCTCGCCTGAAGATCGTCGTCGGAGACCGGGAGCTGGCGGCCAGGGTGCCCGGCAGCCTCTTCATCGAACCGCTGGACCCGGACATCTCCCCCCTCCTGAATGCGGTGGACACGGCTTGATGCTGGCTTTTCTCGACCTCGGCTCCCTACTTGCCAAGGCGATCGTTTCGGCGATCGTCGCGGGCGTCCTCGGACTCGTTTGGGTCCGGTTCTCGAACGTCGCCGAGGAGTGGCTCGCGCAGCGCGGTGGGGAGATGCGCGGAAAGTGGTATGGCGTACTGCCCGAGATCGGGGACGCTCCGCAGCGAATCGACACCTACCGCATCCACCAGCGCGGACAGAAGCTGGTGGGCCACATCGAGCGGATAAGGCCCAGCGGGCGCAAGGGCAAGTGGCGCTTGGTCGGCTACGTCCACGGCACCGTGGTCGTTTGCCTTTTCTACACCAAGACCCCGAGCAAGGACCCATCCAGCTACGGCGTGATCTGCGTACACCGGGTTCCCGGCCCCAGCGAGGACGGCGCCTATCGGGGTTACTACACGAGGCCGGAGTTCGAGCCGTTCGAGCGCTTCGTCGACGGCAGCATCGCGACCCGTCCGATCATCTGGCAGCGAATACACCCGGACGAGCAGATCGCAAAGACATAGGGCCCGACAGGCGGTGGTGTAGCGTGTCGACATGGCCTATGACTTGCTCGAACGACTTAGTTTGGCGAAGCACCTCGAGCAGTCCGCCCAGCGCAAACTGAAGTCTTCTGACTGCGATTCTGCGATCACCGAAGCGCGTCAAGCAAGGGCCCTCGTCTCCCAGGAGGGAACGGTGGACCCCAGTCGGCGCGATCTCCTGCCCGCCGAGCGAGAGATCGCCGTCTCCGCCGCGCTGATCGAGTCGCTTGCCCTCGCCTACACCGACAGGACGAGTCGCGCCGGCTGGGTGGCAGGGGTCGCCAGGGAACTCGCTAAATCCGCCGAGATCCAGGCGCAGTTCGCGGTCGACGCCGAGCTCACCGGCTTGCACGTGAGGGAGATGCAGCGAGACCTCGACGCCACTATGCGCCGTCTCTGGCAACTGGCCAACGAACTCCAGGGAGAGGAGTGGTCTCGGGCAAGCGCCCTGCGGGCCCTGGCTCGCTTCATCGCCTGCGCCGTCTGGGCGCAGGACAGCGAGAGCGCTGCGCGGGGGATGAGGGAGGGAAATCGCATCCTCGGTCAGGTGGACGATCCCGACGCCCGAGGCTCCTACCTGATCTGGCCTGCGCAGGCGCTGATGCGGGAGGACGAGTTCGACCAGGCTCACGACCTGCTGGCCCAAGCCCTGGAGCTGCGGGAAGAGACTCCTCGCCGGGCGGTCACCGATCTCTACGCGAGCGCCTACTTCGAGCTCAAGCACGGGGACCACGACGTTGGCATGGAAGAGGTGCGGCGTTTCGCGCTGGGAACGATCGAGACCGGCCTCTACCAATACGCGCGCGTGGGCCTGGAAACGCTCGCCCCTCTCTTCTAGGGCTCAAGAGCGCCTAAAAATACCTAGCCGATACGTGGGAATCCGCGTGGATCGCTAGCTTTCCGGGTTAGGGAACCCGAAGATGGGTATTCCGGTCGCAACTCCTAGCCCTCTAAGACCTGCAAATGACCACTGACAGATCGGCTGCCACGCTCATCGAGTCTTCGTGGCTGGAGATCGCATCGACGGTCAGGGCCGACGGTCCTCGCGATCCCGACACCGTCCACGCCGCCCTCGTCAGGCTGAACCCACGCTGGCGCAACCAGGCCGTCTCCCTGGTTGTCGAGCTCTGCGGCTTTGCCTACGGAAAACTGATGGACCGAGCCCGAGAGGTCGCGGCCGCACGACGCGAGCGGGTACCGATCCGCGAGGAGGTCATCGACGAGCTGCAGACCGCCGACGACGTCCTCGAAGTGGCGAACCGGCTGTTCGAGCGCTGTGAGCCCGAAGAGGTCTCGACTCATCCCTCCTTCAACTGAGGCCTAATCGCCGTCTCGCTTGTTGACGAGCATCGAGCGGACGATCGAGCCGATCACGATCACGACCGGGAGCGCGTAGAGGGTCCAGGCGAGGTAGTGGCCGGCGTGGGCTAGGGGGAGCACCGGTCCCCCTAGCCGTTGGAGACCGAGAGGAGGTAGAGGCCGAAGCAGGTGAAGGCGACCATCACCGCCAGCATCCAGTACTGCGAGGCGGTGGCGCGGCGGTAGTCGGGCCAGTAGACGAGGGCGCGGTCGTGGGCGAGCATCAGCCCGATCACATGGCCGATCACCAGGGCGGCGACCTGGACGTACCAGATCGCGTTGGCGCTGAGGACGGAGTAGTCGACCTCCCAGGCGGCGGTGCCGAAGAGGTCGGTGTGGCCGGTGCCGAGCGGGTCGGAGAGCAGGTAGCCGAACTGCGCCTGCTCCAGGAATACGAAATTGCTGAAGTAGTGGGCGACGAGGTAGGCGAGGGCGATCGGGATCAGCGTGTGGGCGAAGCCGACGCGGAGCTTGGCGAGCGCGGGCGCGCCCGGGACCGTCCGCATCCCGCGCACCCCGAGCAGGTAGACGAGGCCGATGCCGGCGACGCAGAGCGCCAGGAAGAGGGTGTCGGCGAGGCGGAGCGAGGCGGTCAGGCCGATCCCGCGGTCGACGAACCATTCGAAGGCGCTCTCGATCGCGCCTTTGAAGGCGCCCTCCTGGGCACCGTCGAAGCTGGTGGCGGCGATCGAGACGATCACCACCGCGGCCGAGCCGGGGATCGTCGCCCAGCTGGTCGTCGCCGAGAAGGGGCGGCGGCGCTGCAGCCTGCCGTCGCGGGTGCCGAAGACGCCGAGCCGGCCGAACATCCCGAAATAGACCGAGAAGACCTCTCCCCGCTCGCACCACTCCTCGACCCCGAAGACGGCCATCATCGCCAGCGTGTAGGCGCTGTAGAGGAGGGCGGCAACCGCCGTGGTCTCCGGGTCCAGGGTCGCTCCGGCGCTGCCGTAGACGACCTCGAGCCAGACGAAGGCGAGGAGGCCGATCGCGGCCGGCCAGCGGCCAAGCCGTTCGGGGTAGGACAGATGGGCGGCCCGCTGTCCCGCGATCGCCCGGAAGCCGGCGCCGGCGGCGCGGCCGATCGCGCGCCAGGGGTTGAAGGGGCGGAAGAGGTCGCCGAGGATCGCCGAGAAGAACGCGAAGCCGAGCCAGCAGGTGACGAAGACGAAGGCGGGGGCGAAGTTGCGGTCGGGCGCTTCGGTCCCCTCCAGGCCCGCGTAGACCGCCAGCCCGAGCAGGAAGACGCCGAGCAGGCCGCAGAGGGCCTGCGCCGGCAGGCCGAGCAGGGCGGCGGAGAGGCGCGCGCCCAGGGGCTTCGCGTGCTCGTCCTCCAGCTGGGGCGTGCGCCAGGCCGCCGAGAGCGCGAAGAAGGAGACGATGAGGACGATCGAGGCCGCCCACGCGAACAGCCAGGCAGGGATCGGGAGGTCCTGCCTGGATGCCAGCGCGTGGGCGAAGGGGACGAAGCTCACGGTTCGACCGTCAGCTCGACGATCTGTTCGCCGCGGTCCTCGAGCTCGGCCTCGAACTCGCCTTCGATTTCGGCCGGGAGGTCGTAGGTGACGATGCCGCCGCCCTGCGGGATCTCCTTCGCCACGTCGTAGCCGTGCAGGTGGATCTCTTCTTCGAAGGGGACTTCGACCTTGAAGTGGATCCGCTCCCCCTTGCCGTAGACCAGTTCCTGGACGCCCCCAACCGGATGGCCTTCCTGGTCGACGACGATCGTCGGCACCTTGCCGGCGTCGGTGCCGGTGCTCGAATCGCCGCCGTCGTTGCTGAGGACGATCAGCAGGACCACGGCGACGACCACCAGGGCGACGCCGGTCAGTGCGGTTCTCGTGTTCATGTGCGCTCCTTTCGCGCGGATTCGCCCGCGCGCTCCAGTTGCGTGGTTCCTTACGGACGCGTGGCGACCGAAAGGAACCGCGCGATTGCCTTTCGGGTTAGGCGAGCGCGGGCGGCGGGCGCTGGGCGAGGCCGAGGGCGATCAGGAGACCGCCGGCGGGCGCGAAGGAGCGGGGCGGCTTCGGCAGCGCCGGACGGCGCCGGTCGCGCCGCGGCGCCGGACTCCCGGCGATCCGCTCCGAGAGGCGGACGATCGCCTCGCAGCCGGGGTAGCGGCCGAGCAGCAGCGTCGCCAGCAGTCCCAGCAGCGGGATCGCCGGCAGCAGGAAGGCGACGAACTCGGTCACACGACGAGGATACTGTCCGCCCTCAGTGCGCCCTGAACGCGACAACATCCCTTCCCCCGACCTGCCGAGGGGCCTCGCCTGGATCGGGACCGAACCGGACTCGATGCCGGCGCTGACCGCCGGCGGACCGGCCCTCGTCCACTTCGTCGAATACGCGCAGCTGAACAGCGTCCGCACCCTCCCCTACCTGGCGGAGTGGCAGCGGCGCTACCGCGAGGCGGGCCTGAGCGTGATCGGCGTGCAGGCGCCGCGCTTTCCCTTCGCCGCCGAGCCGGAGGCGGTCGCGGCGGGCCTGGCGCGGCTCGGGGTCGAGTTCCCGGTCGCGATCGACGCCGAACACGAGCTCTGGGCCGCCTACGGCTGCGAGGGCTGGCCCAGCCTCTTCCTCTGGAGCCTCGGCGGCTCCCTCGCCTGGGCCCACTTCGGCGAGGGCGAATACCGGGCGACCGAGGAGGCGATCCAGGCCGAGCTGCGCGAGATCGACGCGCTGCGGGAGCTGCCGGAGCCGATGGCGCCGCTGCGCCCGACCGACGGTCCCGGCGTCCGCGTCATCCCCCCCACCCCCGAGCTCTTCCCCGGCGGCTCCTGGGAGCGCCCCTGGGTGGCGGGCTCCGACGGCGAGGACCTGGCGCTCGACTACCAGGCGGGCGGCGCCTACGCGACGGTCGAGGGCGAGGGCGAGATCGAGGTCGAGATCGACGGCGAGTGGCAAACGCTCCCCTCCGATCCGGTCCCCGGCCTCCACACCCTGGCCGAGCACCCGAGTCACGAGGCCCACAACCTGGTCCTGCGACCGAGCCCGGGTGTCAAGATCTGGTCGGTCAGCTTCGCCCCAGGCGTACCCTGATCACTCGGCCCTCGCCAGTCCCGCCAGAAGGAGGAAACGATGATCGCCAAGACCGACTTCGTCGGCATCCCCTGCACCGACCCGGAGCGCTCGCGCGCTTTCTACGTCGAGACCCTCGGGCTGCGGCCCGACGACCGCGCCCGCTTCGAATTCTGGGCGGGCGACACCTGCTTCTGCCTCTGGGAGCCGGCCAAACTCGGAATCGAGTTCGCGCCGCAGAAGAACGCCCACCCGGCTCTGCACGTCGACGACGTCGCCGCCGCCAAGGAGGAGCTCGAAGGCAAAGGCGTCGAGCTCGCCGGCGACGTCTTCGACACCGGCGTCTGCCACATGGCCTTCTTCACCGACCCCGACGGCAACGACCTGATGCTGCACAACCGCTACGCGCCGTACGGAGACTGAGCAGTACCAATTGATCTAATTTATTTGAGTATTCTTGGGTGCCAAAGACTTTCGCCGGCGCGATGCGCCGATCAAGGAGGCATCCGATGAAGCACGTCAAGGCTTTCGTCCTGCTCGCCGTCATCGCGACCGCGCTGCTGGCGTCCGCGGGCACCGCGACCGCCACCACAATCACATCGCCCACAGGAACGACCTACACAGGGGAATTCGTGGCCGAAGCGGTCATACCCGTCGAAATCCACGGTCCGACGACGACCGAATGCGCGCAGTCGACGATCAAAGCCCAGGTCGAAAGCCATGGATCGGGCGTCACAGTCACCGGAAACGTTTCGACGCTCACCTTCAGCGGATGCGATCGCCACGTCGTGGTCGTGAGCAAAGGCTCCATATCCATCCACCACCGCAGCGGCTACGACGGCACACGCACATTGAACGGCACCTCGTTCACCATCACCGACACAAGCCTGGGCCTCACCTGCACCTACACGACCAGCAACACCGAAATAGGCACCGACACAGGGGGAGGCCCGGCATCGCTCGACGTCGAATCGGCTGCGATCCCGCGGACGGGCGGCAGCTTCTTCTGCGGTTCGAGCGCCCAGGTGACAGGGTTCTACAAAACCACGACCCCGAACCCCTTCCTGGTCGACTCCTGAGGTCAGGCGCGCGCGGCGACCTCTTCGCGGATCTCCTTCGGGAGCATGAAGCGGACGTCCTCGTGGACGGTCCGCAGCTCGGAGACGTCGTCGGCGCCGCGCTCGCGGAAGAACTCGACGAGGCGTTCGACCAGCTCCTCGGGGGCGGAGGCGCCGGAGGTGATGCCGACGGTCTCGACCCCCTCGAGCCACTCCTCCTGCACCTGGGTGTGGTTGTCGATCAGGTAGGAGTCGGCGCCGTGTTCACGCGCCACCTCGACCAGCCGGTTTGAGTTCGAGGAGTTGGTCGACCCGATCACCAGGACCAGCTCGCACTTTCGGGCCAGCTGCTTGACCGCGATCTGGCGGTTGGTGGTCGCGTAGCAGATGTCGTCTGACTTGCTGCTGACGATGCCGGGGAACCTCGCTCGCAGGGCGGCGATCACCTCGGCGGTCTCGTCGACCGAGAGGGTGGTCTGGGTGATGAAGGCGACCTTGCCCGGGTCCGGGACCTCGACCGTCTCGACTTCGTCGGCGGTTTCGATCAGGACGATGCTGTCGGGCGCCTCGCCGGTCGTCCCTTCGACCTCCTCGTGGCCCTCGTGGCCGATCATGATGATCGTGTAGCCCTCGGCGGCGAAACGGCGGGCGGAGACGTGGACCTTGGTCACCAGCGGGCAGGTCGCGTCGATCGTCCGCAGCTGGCGGGCGGCGGCGTTCTCGTGCACGGCGGGGGCGACCCCGTGGGCGGAGAAGACGACCATCGCGCCCTCCGGCACCTCGGTCTCCTGCTCGACGAAGATCGCGCCGCGCTTGGCGAGCTCCTCGACCACGTGTTTGTTGTGGACGATCTCCTTGCGCACGTAGACGGGAGAGCCGTAGCGTTCGAGCGCGCGCTCAACCGTCTGCACGGCGCGGTCGACGCCGGCGCAATAGCCGCGCGGCGCAGCGAGAAGCACCCGCTTCGGGGCTCTGGCGGTAACTGCCATGCGTGCAGAGTAGCGGTGCCGGCCTTGCGAATGCCTTGTCCGCGAAGCCCCGAAATTGCGGCATAGCTAGCCTTGCTGGATGGCCACGTCCGGACGCCATCTCGACCGTCTCACCGCCGTCGACGCCTCGTTCCTGACCAACGAGAGCTCGAGCAGTCACATGCACGTGGGCGCGATCCTGATCTTCGAGGGGCCGCCGCCGAAGTACACCGATCTGGTCGAGCACGTCCGCAGCCGCCTGTCGCTGGTCCCCCGCTTCCGCCAGAAGCTGGTGGTGCCGCCGCTGGAGGCCGGCCGGCCACTCTGGGCCGACGACGTCAACTTCAACCTCACCTACCACATCCGCCACACCGCGCTGCCCGATCCGGGCGGCGAGGCGCAGCTGAAGAAACTGGCGGGGCGGATCTTCTCCCAGCAGCTCGACCGCTCGAAGCCGCTCTGGGAGCTGTGGCTGGCGCAGAACCTCGAACGCGACCGCTTCGCGATCATGACCAAGACCCACCACGCGATGGTCGACGGGATCTCCGGCGTCGACATCGGCACCGTCCTCTTCGACCTCGAGCGCGAGGCCGAGCCGATCCAGCTGGAGGACGATTGGGTGCCGCAGCCCGAACCGGGGACGACCGAGCTGGTCGCGCGCGGGGTCGCCGACGCGGTGGCGGCGCCGGTGAAGCTGGCCGAGCGCGCCGTCGACGCCGTCCGCAACCCGGAGACGACCGCGCGCAAGGCGGTCGAGGCGCTGGAGGGGGTCGGCGAGATCGTCAGCGCCTTCGCCGATCCCGCCCCCGACGTGCCGCTGAACGAAGGGATCGGGCCGCACCGGCGCTACGTCTGGGCGCGCTCGGAGCTGGCGACCTTCAAGGAGATCAAGGACACCTTCGGCGGCACCGTCAACGACGTCGTCCTCGCCGTCGTCACCGGGGCGCTGCGCAGCTGGCTGCACGGGCGCGGGGTGCGGACCGAGGGGCTGGAGCTGCGGGCGCTGGTCCCGGTCTCGATCCGCACCGAAGACGAGCGCGGCGACCTCGGCAACCGGATCGCGCTGATGCGCGGCCCGCTCCCCGTCTACATCGAGGACCCGGTGCGGCGCCTGCGCACGATCAGCGACGCGATGGCGGGGCTGAAGCGCTCCAAACAGGCGCTGGGGGCGGAAGTGATCTCCCGCTTCAACGACTTCGCGCCGCCCACCCTGCTGGCCCAGGCCTCGCGGATCAGCTTCTCCACCCGCCTCTTCAACCTCATCGTCACCAACGTGCCGGGACCGCAGATGCCGCTCTTTGTGCTCGGCAAGGAACTGGAAGAGGTCTTCCCGGTCGCCTTCCTGCCGCAGAACCACTGCCTCGCGGTGGCGATCATGAGCTACAACGGCAAGGTCGGGTTCGGCCTGCTCGCCGATTACGACTGCATGGAGGACGTCGAAGCGGTCAGCACCGGGATCGACGACTCGCTGGCGGAGCTCGAGGCGGCGGCCGGCAAGGCCGTCAAAGCGGCGTAGGGCGCTTTCCTCTCGGGTAGCGAGAGGAAAGCGACACAAGCGTCTCCCTAGGCTACGACCATGCCCTTCCTGATCGTCCTCTTCATCGTCGTCCCGATCGCCGAGCTCTACGTGATCATCCAGGTCGGGCAGCTGATCGGCGTGGTGCCGACGCTGATCCTGCTGCTGGCCGACGCGCTGCTCGGCTCGCTGCTGCTGAGACACCAGGGGCGCGGGGCCTGGCGGCGCTTCAACGAGGCGCTGGCGGCGCGGCGCTTCCCCGGCAGGGAGGTGGCCGACGGGGTGCTGATCGTGATCGGCGGCACCCTGCTGCTGACGCCGGGCTTCCTCACCGACCTTGCGGGCCTCTTCCTGCTGGTCCCGCCGACGCGGGCGCTGGCGCGGCGGGCGCTGAGGCGGCTGACGATCGGGCGCTTCGCGGTGGTCAGCGTCGGCGGCGGGCCGTTCGCCGGCGCCCCCGGCGGCGGACGAGGCCCCAGCCGCGACTACGACATCGACGCGACCGCCGAAGAGGTGCCGAGCGAGGGCACGCAGGAGCCGCGGCTGCCGCGAACCGACAACGGCTGATGGCTGCCGGCGAGCGGCAGACGCGGCGGCTGACCGCGCGGATGCCGGCTCCCGAGGACAGGGCGCTCTACCACGCCCACTTCACCGAGCCGGCGGTAGAGCGATGGCTGCGCCCCTCCCCCCTGCCGCCCTTCGACGCCCACACCCTCGACGAGCTCCTCGACGGCGACTGCGCCCACTGGCGGGACCACGGCTTCGGCCCCTGGGTCCTGGTCGAGCGGGAGAGCGGCGCCTTCGCCGGTCGCGGCGGCCTCGCCTGGACCTCGGTCGAGGGCGCCGCCGAGGTCGAGCTTCCCTGGAGCG
>DATHFL010000287.1:0-4900 GCA_035318125.1 Solirubrobacterales bacterium
ACGCACAAGCCGACCGGGATCGTCGTCTCGATGCAGGACGAGAAGTCCCAGCTCCAGAACAAGGAGCGGGCGATGCGGGTGCTGCGGGCGCGGCTGTACGAGCGCGAGATGGCCGAGCGGCAGGCGAAGATCGCCTCCGAGCGCAAGGCCCAGGTCGGCACCGGCGAGCGCTCCGAGAAGGTCCGCACCTACAACTTCCCCCAGGGCCGGGTCACCGACCACCGGATCAAGCACACCTCGCACAACCTCGAAGGCGTGCTGGCGGGCGAACTCGGCGAGTTCACCGACGCGCTCTCCGCCGAGGAGAAGCGCCAAAAGCTGGAGGCCGCGGCCTCAGCCGCTTGAGCGCGGTGGCGACGGTGGCCGGCGCAGCTGTTAGCGAGGCGCTGGGCGCGGCGGTTGACGCGCTGGCTGCGGCAGGAGTCGAAGACCCGCGGCTCGACGCCGAAGTGCTGCTGGCGGAGGCGACGGGGTGGAGCCGGGCGGCGCTGGTCGCCGAGCCGGCGGCTGAGGTGCCGCCCGCAGTGGGACGGCGCTTTGGGGAAATGGTGCGACGGCGTCTGCGGCGCGAGCCGGTCGCTTACATCGTCGGCCGCAAAGGCTTCCGCAACCTCGATTTGACGGTCGACTCGCGGGTGCTGGTCCCGCGGCCGGAGACCGAGCTGTTGGTCGAGCTGGCGCTGGAGGTGGCGCCGGCGCGAGTCCTCGACGTCGGCACCGGCTCCGGCGCGATCGCCCTGGCGGTCGCCGACGAGCTCCCCGACTGCCAGGTGACCGCGACCGACACCTCGCCCGCGGCACTCGAAGTCGCCCGCGCCAACGCTGAGCGGCTGGGCCTGGCGGAGCGCGTCCGCTTCGTCGAGGGCACCCTGCCCGAGGAGGGCGAGTTCGACCTGGTCCTCGCCAACCTCCCCTACGTCGCCGAGCGCGACTGGCCCTCGCTGCAGCCCGAGGTCACGCAGTGGGAGCCGCGCGAGGCGCTCCTCGCCGGCCCCGACGGCCTGGATGCCTACCGCGCCTTCATCCCAGGGTCCGCCGGACTTTTTCACCGCTATGCGGGGCAAAGGACCGGCGCACTAGCGGTCGAGGTGGGGGAGGGACAGGCGCCGGCGGTGGCGGAGCTCTTTCGCGAGACCGGCTTCGGCGAGGTGGGGACGCGGCACGACCTTGCGGGGATCGAGCGCGTAGTGGTCGGCAAGTGGGTAGGAGAGGCGGCGTGAACGAACTCGTACAGCTCCGCAGCGGCGAGGCCGACGTCGCCCGCAAAGCGCTCGAACGCTGCGTCTCCCGCGGCGGCGTCGCCCTCTTCCCCAGCGACGGCCTCTACGGGCTCGCCTGCGACCCGCTCGACGCGGGGGCGATCGCGAAAATCCACCGGCTGAAGGGACGCGACGACGGCAAGCCCTCGGCGGTCATGTACTTCTCGCCACTGGCGATTCGCGAGCTGGTCTCGGGGCTGGGGCCGCGGACCAAGGCCGTGGTCAGCGCGCTGCTGCCGGGGCCGGTGACCCTGGTCCTCGCCAACCCCCACCGGCGCTACCCGCTCGCCTGCCGCCAGGACCCCGAACGGCTCGGCGTGCGCCTGATCGGCGGCCCGCTGGCGGGGACGATGTGCCCGGTCTTCCAGACCTCGGCCAACCTCAGCGGCGAGCCCGCCCCCGCCCGCTTCGAGGACGTGCCGGAGTCGATCGTCGACGGCGCCGACCTGGCGATCGACGGCGGCGAGCTGCCCGGCCTGCCCTCGACCGTGATCGACATCGCCGCGATCGACGAGGACGGCTCCTGGCGGATCCTCCGCGACGGCGCCCTCTCGCTCGGCGACGTCCAGGGCGCCTTCGCCTCCGTCGGTCTCGATTAACAGCCGGTGCGGCCGCGGTACGGCAGGCGGACCAGGATCTGGGATTCGTTGTCGTCCTCGTTCGACTCGAAGAGGAGCCCCTTCGGGTCGACGATCATCCGGTAGGCGAAGCAGCCGCGCAGGCCGGCGACGTCGATCCACTGCTGGTGGTAGGCGGCGGGGTAGATGTCGGACCAGCCGACCGAGGTCCCGAGCGCGACCCGGTCGCGGTAGGGGTTCTGGTTGCAGCCGGGATAGACCCGGTGCGCCGGGGAGTGGCGGCTGGCGCGGGTCCTGGTCAGGTCCCGCAGGCAGTAGTTGAGCTTGGGGCTGGTGCGGACGACGGGGCCGACGCTCCCGTCCGGCCCGACCCGGCGCAGCTCGAAGCTCGCCAGCTGGTGGACCTTCCAGTAGGAGCCGCCGAAGTAGGTGCCGACGTAGGTGAAGCGGAGCTTCGCCTCGCTGGGGACGGTGATGTGGCCGCCGCCGGCCCTGTAGATGCGCTGGTTGGTCCGCATCGAGCGCCAGCCGTCCCGGCGGCCGCGCAGCTCCATCGGGCCGCGGCCGCGGCTGCGGACGTCGCTGGTCGCCCGCAGCAGCACCTGGCCGCCCGCCTTCTGGGCGTACAGCTCGCTCGGCGGGCCGATCCGCAGGTTCGGGCAGAGCAGCTGCTGCGCCTCCGGGCCGGCGCAGGGGTTGTCGACCGCGGCCGAGCTGGCGGCCGGGGCGAGGGCTGGTAGGAGCGCGAGCGAGGCGAAGAGGAACCGGGCTCTCACCGGCCCCAGAATATCCCGAGCCGTTGCTATGGTCGCCGCAGCCATGACCGCGCTGCCAGACGACTTTCAAACCGCCCCCTTGGCCGAGGTCGATCCGGCGATCGCCGGGGTCCTCGACGCCGAGCTGAGGCGCCAGCAGCGCACCCTGGAGATGATCGCCTCGGAGAACTTCGTCCCGCAGGCGGTGCTCGACGCGGTCGGCTCGGTGCTGACCAACAAGTACGCCGAGGGCTACCCCGGCCGCCGCTACTACGGCGGCTGCGAGGAGGTCGACGTCGCCGAGCAGCTGGCGATCGACCGCGCCAAGGCGCTGTTCGGCACCGAGCACGCCAACGTCCAGGCCCACGCCGGCGCCCAGGCCAACAACGCCGCTTACATGGCGTTGCTGGAACCCGGCGACACCTTCCTCGGTCTCGCCCTCGACCACGGCGGCCACCTCAGCCACGGGATGAAGATCAACGTCTCCGGCAAGCTCTACAAGCCGGTGCCCTACCACGTCAGCCGCGAGGACCACCGCGTCGACATGGAGGAGGTCGCTCGGCTCGCCGACGAGCACCGCCCGGCGCTGATCGTCGCCGGCTGGTCCGCCTACCCGCGCCAGCTCGACTTCGCCGCCTTCCGCGAGATCGCCGACTCGGTCGGGGCGAAGCTGATGGTCGATATGGCCCACTTCGCCGGCCTCGTCGCCGCCGGCGAGCACCCGAACCCGGTCGAGCACGCCGACGTCGTCACGACGACGATCCACAAGACCCTCTGCGGTCCGCGCAGCGGCATGATCCTCTGCCGCGAGGAGCACGCGAAAGCGATCGACAAAGCGATCTTCCCCGGCCAGCAGGGGGGGCCGCTGATGCACACGATCGCCGCCAAGGCCGTCGCCCTCCACATCGCCGCCAGCGAGCAGTTCCGCCAGCGCCAGCGGCAGACGATCGCCAACGCGCGGGCGCTCGCCGCCGGCCTCGAAGACGGCGGCGTCCCGGTGATCACCGGCGGCACCGACGTCCACCTCGTCCTCGTCGACCTCACCCCGACCGGCCTCGACGGCCAGACCGGGGAGGACCGGCTGGACGAGGTCGGGATCACCGTCAACCGCAACGCGATCCCCTTCGACGAGCGGCCGCCGATGAACCCCTCGGGCCTGCGGATCGGCACCCCGGCGCTGACCACGCGGGGGATGGGCGAGGCCGAGCTGACCGAGATCGCCGAGGTGATCGTCGCCGCCCTCGGCCCCGACTTCGAGTCGCAGAAGGCGGCGCTGGCGGAGCGCACCTCGGCGCTGATGGACCGCTTCCCGCTTTACGCCGAGCTGGCGACCGTCTAAAGCCCTTGAAGGTTTGGGTCGACATGAGCGCGCCGGCGCACGTCCTGGTGTTGCGGCCGATCATCGAGCGCCTCGAAGCCGAAGGGCACGAGATCGAGGTGACCTCGCGCGACTACGCGCAGACGCAGGCGCTGCTTGACCTGCACGGCATCCCGCACACGCGAATCGGCCAGCACGGCGGCGCCTCGCGCCTGCGCAAGGCCTACCGGCTCGCCGCCCGCAGCAGCCAGATGATCATGTTCGGGCGTGGCCGCGGCTTCGACCTGGCGATCGCCCACGGCTCCAACGACCTCGCGCTCGCCGCCAGGGCGCTCGGCGTCCCCGAGGCCAACATGCACGACTACGAGTACGCGGTCACCCAGCACCGGATCGGCTGCCGGCTGGCGGCGCGGGTGATGTTCCCCGACTCGGTGCCGCCGGAGCGCCTGCGCCGTTTCGGCGTCGGCCCCGAGAAGCTCTTCCAGTACCCGGGCCTGAAGGAGGAGTACTACCTCTACGACTTCGAGCCCGACGCGGAGGCGCTGCGCCGCCTCGGGGTCGACGAAGAGCGGGTCGTGGTGATCGTCCGCCCGCCGCCCGACGTCTCCCTCTACCACCGCAAGTCGAACCCGCTCTTCCCCAAGGTGCTCGACCGGCTCGGCCGCGACGAGGGCGTCCACGCGGTCGTACTTCCGCGCACGCAGGCCCAGCGCGAGTTCATCGGCCGCCTGCAGCTGCCCTCGGTGATCGTCCCCGAGGGCGCCGTCGAGGCGCAGAGCCTGGTCGCCCTCGCCGACCTCGTCCTCTCCGCCGGCGGGACGATGAACCGCGAGGCCGCTGCCCTCGGCACGCCCGTCTACACCACCTACGGCGGCCGCCTCGGCGGCGTCGACGAAGCGCTGATCCGCTCCGGCCGGCTGCGGCCGCTGACCGACCCGCGGGCGCTGGAGCTGGAGAAGCGGACGGCGGAGGCGACGCCGACCCGCCGCG
>DATHFL010000288.1:0-3266 GCA_035318125.1 Solirubrobacterales bacterium
ACGGCGGAGGAGTTCCACGAGAAGGTCACGTCCGTCTGGACCCAGGCGACCGAGGAGGTCGGCCAGGCGATGGAGGACAACCTCGAAGAGCTGAACCCGATCTTCATGATGGCCAACTCGGGCGCTCGCGGATCGTTCAAACAGATCCGCCAGCTGGCCGGGATGCGCGGCCTGATGGCCAACCCGAAAGGGGAGATCATCGAGCGGCCGATCAAGGCCAACTTCATGGAGGGTCTCTCGGTCCTCGAGTACTTCATCTCCACCCACGGCGCCCGAAAGGGACTTGCCGACACGGCGCTGCGGACGGCCGACTCCGGCTACCTCACCCGCCGCCTGGTCGACGTCGCGCAGGACGTGATCGTCCGCCAGGAGGACTGCAAAACCAAAGACCACATCGAGATGGACCTCCGCAAGGACGACGGCACCCTCAACGACAACCTCTTCGGTCGCCTGGCGGCGAAAAAGCTCGAAACCAAACGCGGTCGCGAGCTGCTCAAGCGCAACCAGCTGATCACCCTGAACGACGTCGAGGAGATCGCCGAGGCCTTCGGCGAGGACGAGGCCAAGATTCCCGTCCGCTCGGCCCTCAAGTGCGAGGCCGAGTCCGGGGTCTGCCGCTCCTGCTACGGGATCTCGCCGGCGACCGGCTCGATCGTGGACATCGGCGACGCGGTCGGGATCATCGCCGCGCAGTCGATCGGCGAGCCGGGGACCCAGCTGACCATGCGGACCTTCCACACCGGCGGCGTCGCCGGCCAGGACATCACCCAGGGTCTGCCGCGGATCGTCGAGCTCTTCGAGGCGCGCAAACCGAAGGGCCTGGCGCAGATGGCCGAGGCCGCCGGGAAGGTCTCGATCGAGGAAACCGACAAAGCGCTGAAAGTGATCGTCACCGAGTCGAGCGGCGAGGAGCACTCCTACAGCTTCCCGCTGCGGACCCGGCTGCACGTCGCCGACGGCGACCGCGTCGAGGTCGGCGAGCAGCTGAACGAAGGCTCGCTCTACCCGGCCGACCTGCTGGCGATCCGCGGGCGCACCGCGACCGAGCTCTACCTCGTCGAAGAGGTGCAGAAGGTCTACCGCGCCCAGGGCGTCGACATCAACGACAAGCACATCGAGTTGATCGCCCGCCAGATGCTGAAGAAGGTGCGGATCGAGTCGAAGGGCTCGACCAGCCTCCTTCCCGGCCAGCTGGAGGACCGCGGCAGCCTCAAACGGCTCAACAAACAGGTCAAGGAAGAGGGCGGCACCGCGGCCAAAGGCGAGGAGGTCATCCTCGGGATCACCAAGGCCTCGCTGGCGACCGAGTCCTTCCTCTCCGCCGCCTCCTTCCAGGAGACGACCAAGGTGCTCACCGACGCCGCCCTCGAGGGCAAACGGGACCGCCTCGTCGGCCTCAAGGAGAACGTGATCATCGGCAAGCTGATCCCGGCCGCGACCGGCCTCAAGCATTACCGCACGGTCGCGATCGAGCCGGCGGAACCGATCGCGGCTCCGGGCGACGAGGAGCTGCTCGAAGAAGACGAGCTCGCCGCCGAACTCGGCGTCGACGGGGTCGAGGCCCCGGTCGAGGGCTTCGGCACCTCCTTCGCGGAGGAGCTGGAGGAGCTCGCCCAAGAGATCGAGTCGACTTCGGAAGAGTCGAAATAGCCCAGTTTCCGGGTTCGTAGCGAACCGCACCGAGGCGTGCGGTTCGCTACTGATGTGTCAAACACTCAGAAGTGGGTAAATACGAAGTACCCCAAGACAACAGCTTCGCATCTTGAGGTACTTCATTTCTCCTTAAGCCGAAGACCGGGACTCACTTCCCGGTCTTCGGCGAT
The DNA here is from genome assembly GCA_035318125.1 of Solirubrobacterales bacterium. Taxonomy (GTDB): domain Bacteria; phylum Actinomycetota; class Thermoleophilia; order Solirubrobacterales; family 70-9; genus VAYN01. Next base: position 1,824 of record DATHFL010000288.1, read on the forward strand.
TGTTCATTGAGTAAGAAAACTCAACCGGTGAGGCAGAGGGCGAAAACGGTGATCGTGTCCTCGGCGCCGGTGTTGTTCTTGGCTTGGTAGAGCCAGCCGTTGCCGGAGGGGCGGCTGCTGGTCATCTCGGTGCCGAAGTGACCGGGCTGGCCGCCGCCGCTCAGCACCTGCTCGCCGGCTGCGCAGCTGACGTTGACGCCGCCGTTGGCGTCTTTGGCGACTTTGGTCGAGTTGGTGCGGACGACGACCGTGCCGAGCTCGCTCGCGGCAACCGAGTCTGGGCCGAGGTCGTTCGCGCTGAGGGACTGGTCGGCTACCTCCGGCGAGGCGACCGAGGCGTTGCCGAGGTCCTGGTTGGTCAGTGAGTCCGGGGCGACCTCAGGCGAGGAAACGGCGTTTTCGGCGATCTCCTCGCTGCCGACTGCGTCGGGGGCGATCTTCAGCGCGTTGACCGAGTTGTCGCGCAGGTCGAGGGTGCGGACGCTGCCGTCGACGATCTGGGCCGAGCGGACGCTGTTCTTGGCCAGGCCGACGGCGAGGGCGCTACCGGTGAGGGCCAGGAACAGTGCGACGCAGCTGATCACGAGGGCGGGCGAGGGACGGTATGAACGGGTCTTGCTGGTCATCGGGGGTCTCCTTTCGTTGGTTTCAAATCCCGATGCACTCAGCTTCGATCCGAACGCCGTCTCGCTCTACGGACCCAAGGTGTGAAACTGTCCACCCCCATGACCCGGTCCTCGCTCGCGCGTTATTCGCTCTGGTTCCTCTTTCTCTCCACTCTTTTGACGGGGCTGCCGGCGGCGCTGGCGCCGCATTTCTTCTACGACCACTTCCCCTTCGCGGCCGAGTGGGTGCACCTGCTGCCGCCTTACAACGAGCACCTGGTCACCGACGTCGGCGAGCTCTACCTCGGCTTCGCGGTGATGTTCGGCTGGGCCGCCTGGACCTGCCAGGCCACTCTGATCCGCGCCGTCTGCTCGGCCTGGCTCGTCTCCGCGACCCTGCACCTGATCTTCCACGTCGCCCACCTCGAGGACTTCGGCGCCGGCGACGCGGTCGGCGAGATCTTCTCGCTGGCGGTCCTGCTGGTGCCGGCGATCCTGGCCCTCTGGGCGACGAGGGACGCAGAGGAACTGGCCAGCTAGCCAGTTCTATAGATTGACGGCCATGGCTTCCCAGAAGGTCTGCATCATCGGCGCCGGCAGCTCGGGCATCGTCGCTGCGCAGGTGCTGGACGCGCGCGGCGTCTCCTTCGACTGCTTCGAGAAGGGCTCGGAGGTCGGCGGTAACTGGCGCTACGAGAACGACAACGGGATGTCGTCGGCCTACCGCTCCCTGCACATCAACACCTCGCGGCGGGTGATGGCTTTCAAAACGCTGCCGATGCCCGATCACTTCCCCGACTACCCCAACCACTTCCAGATGGCCGCCTACTTCGACGAA
>DATHFL010000289.1:0-3445 GCA_035318125.1 Solirubrobacterales bacterium
GCTGTTGTCCGGCGAGGCCCTCCCGCCGGCCCTCCGCTACCGGCTTGGAGCAAGAGCCTCGATCGTCTCGGCGAGCTTGTCGGGGGTGACGATCGGGGTGAGGATCGGGAGGGTGATGCCGCCGGCGACGAAGGCGGCGAGGCGCTCCCGCATCTGCTCGGGGCTGCCGAAGACGAACATGTCCTCGATCAGCTCCCAGGGGGCGGCCGCGGCGGCGGCCTGGCGGTCGCCGGCCTCCCAGGCCTGGACCATCGGCTCGATCTGCTCGCCGTAGCCGAGCCAGCGGTAGAAGGCGGCGTAGACCGGGACGGTGATGTAGGAGGAGAACATGAAGCGGGCGAGCGGCTCGACCTGCTCGCGCTCGCCGGGGATGCAGAAGAAGCGGCAGAGCAGCTCGAAGCCCTCCGGCGCGCCCTCCAGCTGCGCGGCCACCTTCGGCAGGCCCGCCAGCGGCAGGAAGTTGGTGAAGGCGCCGTCGGCGCGCTCGACCGCCAGCTCCAGCATCTTGCCCCGCAGCGCCGCCAGCACGATCGGGACCGGGTGCGCCGGCTTCGTTTCCAGCTTGAAGCCCGACGGCGTCCGCTCGCCCGCCAGCGCCGGCTCGAGGAAGTCGAGGGTCTCCCGCACCCTGCTCAGCGGCCGCTCGAAGGGAATCCCGTTCCAGCCTTCGACGATGCGGTCCGAGGAGGCGCCGAGCCCGAGCACGAAGCGCCCGCCGGAGGCGTCGGCGAGCGCCGCCGCCTGCTGTGCCAGCAGCGCCGGGCCGCGCTGGAAGACGCCGACGATCCCGGTGCCCAGCCGCGCCCGCTCGGTCCAGGCCGCGCTCAGCGCCAGCGGCGTGAACCCGTCCGGCCCCGCGGTCTCGCCCGTCCAGAGGTCGGTGTAGCCGGCCGCCTCGGCGCGCTTGACCGGCTCCTCGTGGTCAGCGAGCGTCAGCCCCGGCAGCGGCAGCGTCAGTCCCCAGCGCTCCATCGCCGGAGACCCTATCGCCGCCCCCGCCGTCGTGGCGGACCTCGAAGCGCCGGTGCGCCGGCCACTGGCGGAAGAAGGAGTCCGCGTCCTGGGCGCTGAGCGGCCGCGTGAAGAGGAACCCCTGGCCGCTGTCGCACTCCTTCGCTCGGATCAGCGAGAGGTCCTGCGGGCTCTCGATCCCCTCCGCCGTCGTCTCGATCTCCAGCGCTTTGCCGAGCTGGACCAGGGTGTGGAGGAGGATCTCGCCCTCGCCGCCCTCCTCCAGCTGCGAGACGAAGGAGCGGTCGATCTTCAGCACGTCGACCGGGAACTGGCGCAGGTGGGCAAGCGAGGAATAGCCGGTGCCGAAGTCGTCGACCGCGATCTTCACCCCGAGCCGCTTCAGCTCGTACAGCCGCCGCGCGGTCTCCTCGGCGTTGCTCATCAGCGTCGTCTCGGTGATCTCCAGGGTCAGCGACTCCGGCTTGAGCCCGCTCGCCTCCAGCGCTTCGGTGACGTGGTCGATCAGCTCGTCGGTGTCGAGCTGCAGCTGGGAGACGTTGACCGAGAGCCCCAGTGACCGCCCTTCCTCCTGCCAGCCCGCCGCCTGCGCGCAGGCCTCGCGCAGCACCCAGGCGCCGACCTCGACGATCATCTTCGTCTCCTCCAGGAGGGGGATGAAGTCATCGGGGTGGACGACGCCGCGGCCGGGCCGGCGCCAGCGGATCAGCGCCTCGACCCCGGTCGGGGTCATCGCCTGCAGGTCGAAGGTCGGCTGGTAGACGAGGAAAAACTCCTCGTTGCCGAGCGCGCTCGCCAGGTCCATCTCGGTCTCCAGCCGCGACTGCGCCTGGTCCGCCATCCCCGACTCGAAGACCAGGTAGCGGCTCTTGCCGCCCCACTTGGCCCGGTACATGGCGATGTCGGCGTCGCGCAGCAGCTCTTCGGCGGAGGCGCGGACGCCGGTGGCGATGCCGATGCTGGCCTTGGCGTGGACCCGGGTCTCGCCGTCCTCGCCGAGCGCGAAGGGCTCGTTGAAGGCTTCCAGTAGCCGCTCGGCGATCAGCTCCGGGCCGGCCGCCAGCGACACCCCGTCGGCGACGACCACGAACTCGTCGCCGCCGAGCCGGCCCAGCGCGTCGGTCTCGCGGATCACCCCGGCCAGCCGCTTGGCGACGGCGCAGAGCAGCTCGTCGCCGGTCCCGTGGCCGAGCGAGTCGTTGATCGCCTTGAAGTTGTCGAGGTCGACGAAGAGCGCCGCGACCGGTTCCTGCTTGAGCCGGGCGCGGGTCAGGGTCTGGTCGATCCGGTCGAGGATCAGGGTCCGGTTGGGCAGCCCGGTAAGCGCGTCGTGGGTGGCGAGGAAGACGAGTTCCTTCTCGCGGCTGGTCAGTTCCTCGTGGGCGCGCTGGCGCTCGTCCTCGAAGGACTGGCACATCCGCACCAGGGTGACGTCGAGGCTGCGCTGGACCATCTGCCGCGCCGTCGCCAGGGTCTCGGCCGAGAGGCCGAGGTCGGCGGCGCTCTCGTCGAGCACCTCGAGGGCGCTGTCGCGCCAGCGCAGGCAGCGTTTGGTCACCTCGTTCAGCGGCGCCTCGCGCTGCGAGGCGAGCTGGGCGAAGATCCGCCAGGACTCCTGACCGACTTCGCGCGCCACCGCTTCCCCCTCGCCGGCCATCCAGCGGGCGACGGCGACGGTGGAGACGGCGCCGACGTCCTCGAAGCTGTCTTCGACGACCTTGGCCAGGGTCCGGCTCGACTCGGCGGAGCGCCGCATCATCCGCGCCACCACCTCGTCGGTGCGGGCGTTCAGCTCCTGCCCAAGCCGCTCCAGCTCCGGGACTCCCATGACCGGTCCCATCGGCGCGCAGCTGGGCCGCCTTTAGGAATTTCCGCAATCCCGTGCGAAATCGATTCGGGCAAACGTCCACGCTCCCGCTTCGGTTAGCCTCCAGCCAGATGGAGTCCAGCCCCCAGGGTTCCGGCGCCGCGACCGCGGCGAAGCCGGACCGCAACCTCGCGCTCGAGCTCGTCCGCGTCACCGAGGCGGCTGCGCTCGCCTCCGCCCGCTGGGTCGGGCGCGGCGACAAGATCGCCGCCGACCAGGCCGCGGTCGACGCGATGCGCCACGTCCTCGACTCGGTCTCGATGGACGGCGTCGTCGTCATCGGCGAGGGGGAAAAGGACGAGGCGCCGATGCTCTACAACGGCGAGAAGATCGGCGACGGGACGCCGCCGGTGGTCGACATCGCCGTCGACCCGCTCGAGGGCACCCGCCTCTGCGCGCTGGGGATGCCAAGCGCGATCGCGGTGATCGCCCTCGCCGAGCGGGGGACGATGTTCGACCCCGGCCCCTGCGTGTACATGGAGAAGATGGCGGGCGGCGAAGAGATCGCCGATCTGCTCGACCTCGACCGGCCGCTGCCGGAGACCCTGAAGCTGATCGCCCAGCGCAAGGGCGGCTCGGTCGGCGACGTCACCGTCGTCATGCTCG
>DATHFL010000290.1:0-9317 GCA_035318125.1 Solirubrobacterales bacterium
CGCCACCCCGACCGCGAGACCGGCGTCTCCTGCTCCTCCTGCGGGCGGCCGATCTGCCCCGATTGCATGACCCCGACCCCGGTCGGGATGCGCTGCCCCGAGTGCGCGAGCCAGAAGACCCGCGTCGTCCGCAACCCGACCGGTACCCCCGGAGGCAGCGCCACGCCGGCGACCTACGCGCTGATCGCGATCAACGTGGTCGTCTTCTTGATCGAGCTCACCAGTGGGCCGGGCGGGCTGTCCGCCGGTAGCGCCAGCAGCTTCTTCCGCGATTTCGCCCTCTTCGGCCCCTCGGTGGCCGAAGGTGAGTGGTATCGCCTCCTCACCAGCGGCTTCCTCCACGTCAGCATCATCCATATCGGCTTCAACATGTTCCTCCTGCTGGTCCTCGGCCGGCTGCTGGAGCCGGCGCTGGGGACGCCTCGCTTCCTCGTCCTCTACTTCGTCTCGCTGTTGGCCGGCTCGTTCGGGGCCCTGGTGGTCGAGCCGAACGCGTTGACGGTCGGCGCTTCCGGCGCGGTCTTCGGCCTCGCCGGTGCCGTCTTCATCATCGCCAGGGGGCGGGGGATGGACGCCCTCGCCGGGGAGATCGGCTTCCTCATCGTCTTCAACCTGGTCTGGAGCTTCGTTGGCTCGAACATCAGCGTCGGCGGGCACATCGGCGGCCTGGTCGGCGGCGTGATCTGCGCGCTGCTGATCGTCGCCGGCGAGAAAGGGATGCTCGGCCGCAACCACCGGGCCCTCGAGATCGCGGCGATGGTCGCGGTCGCCGTAGTCGCCGTCGCCGGCGCCCTCGCAGTCGCTTAGGTAGGTCTCTAGCCGTTGCCTGTCGGCTGCGAGACCGGCGCCCGCAGCGCCGTGAAGCCGACGCTCCCGGGCGGGTCGACGAGGTCGGGATGGAGGACGTGCCCGAGCAGCTCGACGCCGTCGACCAGGCGCGGCCCGGGATCGGAGAAGAGGGCGCCGTCGACCGCGTAGAGCCGGGTCGCGCCGAGCGCGGCGATCCGCTCCCAGTGCTCCATCGCCAGCGCCTGCGCCGCCTCGACCTCGACGGCGGGCATCGCCACCACCACGTCGGGACGAAGGCTGGCGAGCTCGCCCCAGCGCACGCCCGGCGGGTGCAGCCCGGGGTCGCCGGCCACGTCCTCGCCGCCGGCGATCGAGATCATCTCCGGGACCCAGAAGCCGCCGGCCCGCGGCGGGTCGAGGTGCTCGAGGGCGACCACCCGCGGCGAGGGAGCCCCCGCGACCGCCGCCCGCACCGTCGCCAGCCGGCCCTCGAGCTCGCCGCGCAGCTCGTGGGCGTGGTCCTCCATCCCGGAGGCCTCGCCCAGCCGCACGACCTCTTCGAGCATCTCACTGAGGGTCGCGACCCGCATCGTGCGCTCAATATAAAAGCGACGGCTGAGCCAGCTATATTCAGCACGCCGAATGGCCGAGGACGTCCCAGCCCGAAGTACCGGGCCGCATAGCCGATGAGCGTCCTGCTGCTCATCCTTCTTCTGCTGTTGATCGCGATCAACGGCTTCTTCGTCGCGGCCGAGTTCGCCCTGGTCCGCACCCGCCGCGGCAAAATCGAACAGGCCGCCGAGGAGGGGGAGTCGGGCGCGGAGGCGGTGGTCGAGCAGCTCGACCGGATCGACGAATCCCTCTCCGCCTGCCAGATCGGGATCACGATGGCCTCGATCGGGATCGGGTTCCTCGGCGAGCCCTCGCTGGCGAAGCTGATCGAGCCGATCTTCGGCGGGCTCTCGCACGGGGTCGCCACCGGGATCTCGCTGGCCTTCGCCTTCGCCTTCGTCACCGCGCTTCACATCTCGATCGGCGAGCAGGTGCCGAAGATGCTGGCGATCGCCAAGGCGGAGCGCACCGCGCGGCGGGTATCCCGCCCGCTCGGCTGGTTCGCCCTTGCCACGACGCCGATCACCAAGGCCCTGAGCTTGGTCTCCAACGGCGTCGTCCGCCTCTTCGGGGTCGACCCCAAGGACCTCGAGGAACACCACACCTCCGAGGACCTGAAGCAGATCATCGACAGCTCGCGGATGGGGGGGACCCTCGACCCCGGCGAGGCCGGCATGCTCGGCGGCGTCTTCCACCTGCACGAGCAGGAGGCGCGGGAGGTGATGACGCCGATCCCGGCGGTCGTCACCGTCAACGCCTCGGAGACGGTCGAGGCGGCGCTGCGGCGCTGCGTCACCTCCGGGCACACGCGCCTGGTGGTGATCGAGGACGACAACCCCGACCGGGTCAAGGGGATCGTCCACAACAACAGCCTCGCCCGGCTCTACATGAGCGAGGGGCCCGACGCGCCGCTCGACAGCGTCGTCCGCGACGCGCTGATCGTCCCCGAGACCCGCCCCCTCGACGACCTCCTGCACGACCTCCAGGTGCAGCGGACCTCGCTCTCGGTCGTCGTCGACGAGTACGGGCGCACGGTCGGGATCGTCACCGTCGAGGACATCCTCGAGGAGGTGGTGGGGGAGATCGAGGACGAGACCGACCCTCGCGCCGCCGCCCTTCGCCAGCTCACCAACGGCGACTGGTTCGTCCGCGGCCACGTCTCCCTCGGCGACCTCGCCGACGCCGGCATCGAGCTGCCGGTCGACACCGACGCCTACAACTCGATCGGGGGCTACGTCTTCGGCGAGCTGGGGCGGCTGCCGAAGCGGGGCGACTCGATCACCGCCAACGGCTACACGATCCGGGTCGAGGCGGTGCGCGAGAACCGGATCGAGGCCGTCCGCATCAGCGGCGGTTCCGTCCGCACCGCCGCCTAACTTCATCGGGCAACCCGCGTCCGCTCAATGTTGGAGGTACCCCATGTGGGTTGTTCGCCTGACCGACAAGCAGCTCGAGGTCTTGAGGGCGCTGCTGCGCTCGGAGGAGCACCTCGGCCCGGCGCTCAGGGGCTCGATCGAGGCCCTTGATCTCGCCCGCTGGGACGAGCTTCCCGAGGCCGAGCTGCCCTGGGAAGAGGTGGAGATCGTCGCCCGCCGTCAGGGCATTTCAGAGGCCGACGTGATCTGGGACCTCTCGGGCAAGAACAGCTGCGGCTAGACCAAGCAGATCAAGGACGCAGGGAGCGAAGCGTGCTCTGCACGTGAGCGACCGAGGACGCCGATATGCGCCGGTCTAGTCGTAGCTGTAAAAGCCAGCGCCGCTCTTGCGGCCCAACTTGCCCTCGCCGACCATCTCCTCGATCAGACCGGGGGGTTTGTGGGTGGGCTCGTTGGAGTCGGCGTGGAGGGCGTCGCCGATCGCCTTGGCGACGTCGAGGCCGACGAAGTCGAGCAGGGCGAGGGGGCCCATCGGGTGGCCGGCGCCGAGCTTCATGCAGGTGTCGACCTCGCCCGGCTCCATCCCGGTGCGCTCGACCAGCCGCACGGCGTCGAAGAGGAAGGGGAAGAGGAGGCGGTTGACGACGAAGCCGGCCTGGTCGGGGACCTCGACCGCGGTCTTGCCGAGGGCGGCGCACCAGGCGAGGGCCTTCTCGCGGGCGGCGGCGGCGCCGTCGGGGATGCAGACCTCGACCAGGGCCATCCGCGGCACCGGGTTGAAGACGTGGAAGCCGAAGAGCTTCTCGGTGCCGGCCGCCGCGGCGATCTCGGCGATGCTGAGCGAGGAGGTCGTGGTCGCTAGGTCGGCGTCGGGGCAGGCTTCGGCGATGCGGCCGAGCAGCTCCCCCTTCGGCGCGACTTCCTCGACGATCGCCTCGACGACGACGTCGCAGTCGGCGAGGTCGGCGGGGTCGGTGGTGACCCGCAGGCGCGAGGGCTCGGCGCCCTCGATCTTCGCGCAGGCGGCGACCACTTTCTCCTCCGCGCGCCAGGCCGAGGCCTCGCTGCGGGCGAGCAGGATCGTGTCTGCGGTGGTGGTCGAGACCGCGGCAAGGCCGGTGGCAATCGCCCCGCTGCCCGCGATCCCCGGACTCGAGTAACCCTGGTTAGCGCTCATTGGCCGGGGCTTCTATCACGCATCCCAGGCCCGGCGCCTTGTGGGGTCCCCCGGCGTTCGATCCCCTGGCTGATTGACCAATCAGTCAGCTACCCTCAGGTAGAGGCAGCGCATTGCGCGCCCAGGATCTTCAAGAACGGAGGCTGGCGATGGGCAACGGCAACGGCAAGTTCGGAGGGCGAGAGGTGGTCATCGTCGAGGCGGTGCGGACCCCGATCGGCCGCGGCCACCCGGAGAAGGGCTACTACAAGGACCTCCATCCCTCCAACCTCCTCGCCCGCACCTACTCGGAGCTGATCGAGCGCGCCGGGATCGACCCGAACGAGGTCGGCGACGTGATCGCCGGCTGCGTCCAGCAGTTCGGCGAGCAGGGCCTGAACATCGGCCGCAACGCCTGGCTCGAGGCGGGCCTGCCGCAGGAGGTGCCGGCGACGACCGTCGACCGCCAGTGCGGATCGGCACAGCAGGCGGTCAACTTCGCCGCCGCGCTGGTCGCCTCCGGCGTCCACGACGTCGCGATCGGCGGCGGCGTCGAGCACATGGGCCACATCTCCTTCGCCGACTCCTTCTCGGTCATGCAGGAGCACGGGATGGCCTTCTCGCCGGAGCTGATGGAGCGCTACGACCTGATCCCGCAGGGCCTCTCGGCGGAGATGATCGCCGACAAATGGGAGATCAGCCGCTCCGAGCTCGACGAGCTCGGGCTCCGCTCCCAGCAGCTCGCCGCCAAGGCGACCGAGGAGGGGCGCTTCGAGCGCGAGATCGTCCCGATGCAGGTCAACGGCGACACCCACGCCACCGACCAGGGCCTGCGGGAGACGACGATCGAGGGGCTCTCGCAGCTGAAGCCGGCCTTCAAGGAGGACGGCAAGATCACCGCCGGCAACTCCTCCCAGGTCTCCGACGGCGCCGCCGCGGTGCTGCTGATGAGCCGGGAAAAGGCCGACGCGCTGGGGCTGAAGCCGCGGGCGCGGATCTTCGACCAGACCACGGTCGGCGTCGACCCGGTGATCATGCTGACCGGCCCGATCCCCGCCACGCGGAAGCTGCTCGAGCGCAACGGGATGTCGATGGACGACATCGACCTGGTCGAGATCAACGAGGCCTTCGCCTCGGTCGTCGGCGCCTGGCGGCGTGAGCTCGAACCGGACATGGACCGGGTCAACGTCAACGGCGGCGCGATCGCCCTCGGCCACCCGCTCGGCTCGACCGGCGCCCGCCTGATCACCACCCTCCTGCACGAGATGGAGCGCTCCGACAAGGAGATGGGGCTGGTGACGATGTGCTGCGGCGGCGGCCTCGGAACGGGGACGCTGATTCAGCGGGTCTGAAAATCCCCAAAACTGTCAGTTGACGAGGGCCGGGGACGGTATATGCTCCCCGCCCATGCACAAGAAGTTCTTAGCGCTCTTTTTGGTTTTGGCCATTGGCGCCCTCGCGATCGGCTGCGGGGGCGGCGATGACACCTCCAGTTCTCCTGACGCTCTGACCAAGGCCGCGTACGTCAAGCAGGCGAACGCGATCTGCACGCAGATCAACGAAGAAATAGCGAGCAAATTCACCCTGTTCTCGTCAAAACTGAAGCGTGCCCACAAGGGCGCGTCGGTGAACGTGGCGAAGGCGTACTTCGAAGAGGTGGAGAACGTCGCCATCCCCGCGCTCGAAGAACAGATCGAGAAACTGAGCGCCCTGCCAGCGCCCGCCGGCGACGAGGAAGCGGTGAAGCTGGTCCTCGAACGCCAGGAAGAGAGCCTCCAGAAAACCGAAGAAAACCCCCGCTTCCGGATCGCCGACGCTCCCGGAACCGCCCCCAATCCCTATCAGCGGCTGAACAAACCCGCGCAGGACTATGGCCTCACCGAATGCGCTGTCTGACCGACCTGCGGTGAGCAGGGCCGGCTGGCTCGTCGCGGGGCTGGTCGTGGCGGCTCTCCTGCTCGCGAGCGGCTGCGGCGGCGGGGGAGACGACACCACCGCCTCGCTGACGAAAGACGAGTTCGTCAAGCAGGCGAACGCGATCTGCACGAAGCACCAGCGGCAGATGGAAGCCAAGTTCTCGAAGTTCGTCGAAGAGGCGAACGCGGGCTCCCGGACCAGCACGCCCGAGAAGTTCAAAGAAGGAGTGACGAAGATCGCCATTCCCGCGCTCGAAGAACAGATCGAGGAACTGAGCGCCCTGCCGGCCCCCGCCGGCGAAGAGGAGCAGGTGAAGCTGATCCTCGAACGCCAGGAAGAGACCCTGAAGAAAGTCGAAGCGGACCCGACCTTCCGGACCAGCGGCGGTCCCTACGAAGAGCTGAACAAACCCGCGAGCGATTACGGGCTCAGCGAATGCGCGGTGTGAGCGCAGCGCCATGAAGCGGATCGTCTGGCCCCTCGCAGCGCTCGCCCTGATTGCGGCTCTGATCGCCGGCGGCTGCGGCGACAGCGCCAACTCGGATGACCAGGCGCTGACGAAAAAACAGTTCGTGCGCCTGACCGAAGGCTTCTGCAACAAGGAATACCGGGCCGAGGAACGCGACATGGAAAAGTACGCCGACGAACACGGGCTGCTCTTCGGCGGCGGCGAGCCCTGGGAACAGGAAGTGCTGAACGAGGCCGTCGTCTTCGACTACGTCCGCGACAAAATCGCCTACTTCAAATCGCTGCCGGCGCCGGAAGGCGACGAGAAGGAGGTGAGGGCGATGATCGAGGCGTTCGAAGACGGCCTCGAAAAGAGCGAAGAGAACCCTGCCGCCCTCGCCGAAGCGCGCCCTGGCAAGAACCCGCCTTCCGACTACTGGGACGCGAGCTACGAAACCACCAGCTCCTACGGTCCCTGGCTCTGCGGGCAGCCTTGAGTCGGTTCCTGGCTGACCGGCCAGGCCTCGGTATGCTGCGCCCTCCATGGACCTGACCCTCTCGCCATCTGAGCAGGAGTTCCGCGACGAGGTCCGGAGCTGGCTGGAAGCGAACCATCCTGGGCCCGAGCCCGAGGCCGGTCTCGACGAGGTGATGAGCTTCCGCCGCGACTGGCAGCTGCAGCTGCACGAGGCCGGCTGGGCCGGGATCTCCTGGCCGCAGGAGTACGGCGGCCGCGGCGCGACGATGATCGAGCAGGCGATCTTCGCCGCCGAGGCGAGCCGCCAGGAAGCGCCCGCCCCCGCCAACGTGCTCGGCCTGGCGATGGGCGGCCCGGTGGTGATCGCCCACGGCACCGAGGAGCAGAAGGCCCGCTACCTGGAGCCGATCCTGACCGGCGAGGAGATCTGGTGCCAGGGCTTCTCGGAGCCGGAGTCCGGCTCCGACCTGGCTTCGCTGAAGACCCGCGCGGTCAAGGACGGCGACGAATGGGTGGTCACCGGCCAGAAGGTCTGGACCACCTTCGCTCAGTACGCGAAATGGTGCATGTTGGTCGCCCGCACCGACCCCGACGCGCCCAAGCACCAGGGCCTCACCTACTTCCTGATGGATATGGAGCAGGAGGGGGTGCAGACGCGGCCGCTGGTCCAGATCACCGGCGAGGGCGAGTTCAACGAGGTCTTCTTCGAAGAGGCGCGGGTGCCCGACGCGAACGTCGTCGGCGGCGTCGGCAACGGCTGGGCGGTGGCGATCACGACGCTGATGAACGAGCGCGCCGGGCTCGCCTTCGGCGCCATCTCCCAGATCCAGAACAGCCTCGGGCGGCTCTCGAAGCTGGCCCGGGAGACGCCGGCCAACGGCGGCACCGCGGCCGAGGACCCCTACTTCCGCCAGCGGATCGCCCAGCTCCACATCGAGGTGGAGACGATGCGGCTGAACGCCTACCGCGGCCTGACCAAGACGATGCAGTCGGGCATCCCCGGCCCCGAGGGCTCCCTCGGCAAGTGGCAGTGGGCCGACCTCAACCAGGACCTGACCGAGCTGGCGCTGGAGATCGAGGGCGCCCACTCGGTGCTGAACCGCGGCTCCGAGCACGCGGTCGCCGGCGGCGCCTGGCAGTACGGCTTCCTCCGCTCCCGCGCCAACTCGATCGAGGGCGGGACGACCGACATCCTCAAAAACATCATCGCCGAGCGGGTGCTGGGCCTGCCGCGGCTGCGATAGGGGCGCTTATGGCAGCGGGAGCGTTTTAAGCATGTACTTCGACCTCACCGACGAGCAGCAGGCGATCAAGTCGACCGCCCACGACTTCCTCGCCTCGCGCTTCAAATCGGAGCGGGTCCGCGAGATCGCCGACAGCGACGACGGCTTCGACGCGAGCGGCTGGAAGGAGATGGCCGAGCTCGGCTGGGCCGGGCTGGCGCTGCCGGAGGAGTGGGGCGGCCAGGGGTTGGGGGCGGTCGAGCTGGCGATCCTTTTCGAGGAGATGGGCTACGCGCTGGCGCCCTCGCCGCTGCTCTCGAACACGGTCGCCGGCCTGGCGCTCTCCCGCTGCGGCTCCGACGACCAGCGCGAGCGCTACCTGCGCCCGCTGGCTGCGGGGGAGAAGCTGGGTGCGCCGGCGATCTGGGACGCGGGTTCCGCCGCCGTGCCGGGCGAATACACGCTGGCCGCCGAGAGCGACGGCGACGGCCTCGTCCTCAACGGCGAAAAGATCCTCGTCCCCGACGCCGCCAGCGCCGACTTCTTCCTCGTCGCCACCGCCGACGGCCGCCGCCACATCGTCGAGGCCGGCGCCGAGGGCGTGACCGTCGTCCCGGAGACCTCGCTGGACCTGACCCGGCGCTTCTCCTCGCTGCGGCTCGACGGCGTCCGGGTCGCCGCCGCCGACACCCTGCCCGGCGTGGACGCCGACTACTGGCCGGTCTTCCACCGCGTCTGCGTGATGCTGGCGGCGGAGTCGACGGGAGTGGCGCAGCGGGCGCTGGAGATGTCGGTCGCCTACGCCAAAGACCGCAAGCAGTTCGGCCGCCCGATCGGCGCCTACCAGGCGGTATCGCACCGCTGCGCGCAGATGCTGCTGGAGACCGAGAACTCGCGCTCGGCCGTCTACGGCGCCGCCTGGGCCGCCGACGCCGAGCCGGAGTCGCTGCCGCTCGCCGCTTCGATGGCGAAGGCCTACGCCTCCGACGCCGGCTGGCGCGTCCCCGACGCGGCGATTCAGGTCCACGGCGGAATCGGCTTCACCTGGGAGCACGACCTCCACTTCTTCCTCAAGCGCGGCCGCGCCAACGCGGCGATCTTCGGCGACGCCAAGTGGCACCGCGAGCGGGTCGCCGATTCGGTGCTCGCCTGCGAGTCCGTCCCGGCTGCCGCCTGAGCGACGGGCGGAGATGGGCGCCCTCGACCGCATCTCCGTCGCCGCGATCGGCACCTCGGTCGCCGACCTCGAGGCGGAGACGCTGCGGGCCGAGGCGGCCGGCGTCGAGCGCGTCTGGGCGCCGGAGCTGTTCCGCAGCGCC
>DATHFL010000291.1:0-4275 GCA_035318125.1 Solirubrobacterales bacterium
TCCGACTTCCGCCTGCGGACCACGGGCCTGGAGCGGGCGCTGGACTTCATCGCCGTCTGCCATGGATGACGGCGCCCCCGGGAGCGCGCCCGCGGAGGAGACCGCCGGTGACCTGGCGATCGTCCTGCACAGCCACATGCCCTACGTCGAGGGGTTCGGGACCTACCCGTTCGGCGAGGAGTGGCTGTTCGACGCGGTGATCCGCTCCTACCTGCCGGTGCTGGAGGTGGCGCGGGACCTGACGATGACGGTGACGCCGGTGCTGGCGGACCAGCTCGAGGACGCGGGTGCGGCGGAGCGGTTGCGTCGCTTCCTGATCGAGTGGCGGATCGGGGCGGCGGAAGCGGACCTGCCGCAGGTCCCGCCCGAGTGCCGCGCCGCCTGCGAGGGGGAGCAGCGGCGCTACACCCATGCCCTGGAGCTGCTCGACGCGGCCGGGGGCGACCCGCTGGCGCTCTTCCAGCGCGCGGCGGGGGAGGGGCGGATCGCGCTCGCGACCTCTGCCGCCACCCACGCGGTGCTGCCGCTGCTGGCGACCAGGCAGGGGATGCGGCTGCAGCTGGAGACGGGAATCCGCTCGCACCGGCGGCGCTTCGGCTGGAACGGCGGGCTCTGGCTGCCCGAGTGCGCCTACGTCCCCGGGCTCGAGTGGCAGCTGGCCGAGCAGGGGGTGCGCTGGTTCTGCGTCGACCAGAGCGAGCACGCCGAGCCGCTCGACGCGCTCGCTCCCGTCCAGACCGAGGCCGGGCCGGTGGCGCTGCCGATCGACTGGGAGGCGATCGCTTGGCTCTGGTCGCTCGACGGCTACCCGTCGGACCCCGCCCACGCTCAGTTCGCCGGCAAATCGCTGCGCGGGATCCGGATCTGGCGGGTCGGCGGCGGCGCCTACGACCCGGCGGCGGCCGAGACCGCGGCGCGCCAGCAGGCTGGCGAGTTCCTCGCTGCGACGGCGCAGCGCCTCCGCACCTACGCCGAGACTCACGGCCGCCGCGGCCTGCTCGTCTTCGCGATCGACACCGAGCTGCTCGGGCACTGGTGGTCGGAGGGGCCGATCTGGCTGCACGGCGTCCTGGAGGGGGCGGAGGCGGCGGGGGTGAGACTGCTCACCGTCCCGCAGGCGCTCGCCGAGCACGAGCCGGTCGAGCGGCCCCTGCGGGCGTCGACCTGGGGCGAGGGCAAGAACCTGCGGACGTGGGACTCGCCGGCGGTCGCCGACCTCGCCGGCGGGGCGCGGCGGATGGAGCTGCGCCTGCTGCGGGCCGTCTCCGCCGGCCTGCGCGGAGACGCGCTGGAGCGGGCGGCGCGGGAGCTGCTGGCGGCGCAGGCGAGCGACTGGGCCTTTCTCGACCAGCGCAAGCAGGCGGGCGACTACGCCTACCAGCGGGCCACCGATCACTCACGGGCGATGTTGGAGGCCATAGACTGCGACCGCCCCCCCGAACCGCGTATGCGTTCTCTCGCCCCGGACCTCAGCCTCGCTCCGCTCCTGGAGCCCTGACCGCCACCCGAACTTGACCCGCGTACTGATCCTCTCCTGGGAGTACCCGCCGCTGATCGAGGGCGGCCTCGCGCGGCACGTGCGCAAGCTCTCCGAGGCGCTGGTCGAACGCGACGTCGAGGTCCACGTGCTGACCCGCGGGGGGGAGGAGTCGCCGGCGGAGGAGCGCCGCGGCGGTGTCGTCATCCACCGCATCCGCGAGCCGAAGCGGCCGACCGACCTCGGCGAGTTCGTCGCCTGGGTCGAGCGGATGAACTCCGACATGCTCGCCGCCGGAGTCGAGCTCGGCGACCGCTACAGCTACGACCTCGTCCACGGCCACGACTGGCTCGTCGCCAACGCCTGCGACCACCTCGCCAAGCGCTTCGACGCGCCGCTTTTGACGACGATCCACGCGACCGAGTACGGCCGCCACCAGGGCTGGGTCGACAAGCACCCGCAGACCTACATCCACGGGGTAGAGCGCTGGATCACCAACCGCTCCGACCGCGTCATCACCTGCTCCCACTACATGCGCGAACAGGTCGCCGACATCTTCGGCGTCGAGGAGGAGCGGGTGACCGTGATCCCGAACGGGATCGACCCCGACGACCTGCCGGCGCAGCCGGAGGACGAGCTGGCGCGGCTGCGCTCCGAGTTCGCGGCGCCGGACGAGAAGCTGGTCCTGCTGATCGGCCGCCTCGTCTACGAGAAGGGCTTCCAGCTGGCGCTGGAGGCGATGCCGCGAGTGCTCGAGGAGGCGCCCGGGACGCGCTTTCTCGTCGCCGGCTCCGGCACCCACGAGGCCGAACTGAAACGCCAGGCGCAGGAGCTCGGCCTGATGGAGCACGGCACCTTCCTCGGTTGGATCGGCGACGACGTCCTCCACTCGCTCTACCGGATCGCCGACCTGACCGTGGTGCCCTCGATCTACGAGCCCTTCGGCCTCGTCGCGCTGGAGGCGATGGCCTCCGGCTGTCCCTGCATCGTCGCCGACACCGGCGGCCTGCGCGAGGTCGTCCCGCACGAGGAGGCGGGGCTGCGCTTCCGCGCCCACGACCCCGAAGCGCTGGCCGAGGTGGCGATCCGCGTCCTCTCCGACGACGAGCTCGGCCGCCGTCTGGTCGCCGAAGCCTACGAGCACCTGCGCCGCTTCGACTGGGGCGACGTCGCCGAGCAGACCGCGGCGGTCTACGCCGACCTCGCCGGCGCCAAGCTGCGTTAGCCGCAGGCGTCTCTCTGCCGGTGGGCGAGGGTGCGCTCGCTGATGCTGAAGCTGCCCGCGTCGCTCGTGCCCGGGGTCCAGTGGATGCCCTCGAGCAGCTCGGCCGGGGAGACTTCGAGCGCGCCGACCAGCTTCATCAACGTGTCGACGCGGGCGAGCCGGGTGCCGTGCTCGAGCATCCCGATCTCGGTCCGATGGAGCGAGGCGAGGTTGCCGAGCTCTTCCTGCGACATCGCCGCCCGGCGGCGGCAGCGGAAGAGGTTGCGGCCGAACCTCACCGCGACCTCCTCCGATCGAATCCTCCCGTCGGCGTTCATGCAGGCATTGTTCCGGCAGCGATCCACTGTCAGCCAGACAATACATTCCCAACCTGATAGAATTCTTGCAGACAGAAAATTCCGGCTGAGATCGGAGTAGCTTTTACCCCGATCTCGCCATGGCCCTGAACATCAAGGACACGGAGACGGAGAAGCTGGCAGCGGAGGTGGCTGAGATGACCGGCGCGACGAAGGAGGCCGCGGTGCGCGAGGCGCTACGGGAGAAGAAGAGGCGGTTGGAGATGCAGTCGGGGAGCAAAGCGAAACGGCGGCAAAGCCTGCGCGAATACCTCGAGACCGAAATCTGGCCTCACGTCCCTGAGGAGGAGCGTGGGAAATCGCTCACTAAGAAGGAAGTCGAAGATATCCTCGGCTTCGGACCGGAGGGATACTGATGATCCTCGACAGTTCCGCGGTGATTGCAGTCGTATTTCGCGAGAAGCCGCACGAACGGCTCGAAGAGCTCTTGGCGGAGGCCGGTTCGGTCGCGATCGGGGCGCCGACCTTGTTCGAGACGGCCATGGTGGCCCTGGGGCGAATGGGGACCGAGGGAGAGGCGCTGGTCGAGCGGTTCCTCGAAGACCTGAAGGTCAAAGTCCTTCCCTTCGGCGAGCAGCATTGGGAAGCCGCCACCGACGCTTTCATCCGCTTTGGGAAGGGTCGTCATCCGGCGGTTCTTAACTTCGGCGACTGTATGAGCTACGCCACCGCGCAGATCGCGGGCGAGCCGCTCCTCTTCGTCGGCAACGACTTCGCTCGGACTGACATCGCCCCGGCCTAACGCTGGGTCGATGTCGGCTCCGGCGGCTGCATGGTCGTCCAGGCATCCGGGTCGGGCTCGACCGGGCGCTTCCAGCGCAGGTCTTGCGGCGCCTCGCGCATGCGGATGATGCGGGCGGGGATGCCGCCGACGACGGCGTTGGCGGGGACGTCCTTGGTGACGACGGAGTTGGTGCCGATCACCGAGTTGTCGCCGACGCGGACGCCGCGGAGGATGCAGGCGCCGTAGCCGATCCAGACGTTGTTGCCGACCTCGACGTCGCGCTTGTAGATGCCCTGGAGGCGGATCGGGCGCTCGACCTCGACGACGCCGTGGTCGAAGTCGATGAACATCGCCCGGTCGGCGATCACGCACTCCTCGCCGATCCGCACCCGCTGATAGGCGGAGATCGTGCACTCCTGGCCCATCACGGTCTTGTCGCCGATCTCGACGACGCCCTCGTGGCAGCGGACCTTGGTCCCGTCGCCGATCCAGA
>DATHFL010000292.1:0-5599 GCA_035318125.1 Solirubrobacterales bacterium
GTTGAGTGTCTGGAGAGGGACCACCCGCCCCTCTTACGACAGCTTGTGTTGAACTGCGAACTTAGGCGGCTGCGGGCTCCTTGGCGGGGATGAGCTCGCGCTCTTCCAGGTATGCCAGCAGCTTCTCCGCCGACTCCTCCGGGGTCTCGCTTTCGGTGTCGCAGACGAACTCGGGGTTGTCCGGGATTTCGTAGGGGTCGGAGACGCCGGTGAATTCCTTGATCTCGCCGGCGAAGGCTTTCGCGTAGAGGCCCTTGACGTCGCGCTCGGCGCAGGTGTCGACCGAGGCCTTGACGTAGACCTCGATGAAGCGCTCGCCCATCAGGCCGCGGGCCTCGTTGCGGATCTCCGCGTAGGGGGAGATCGCCGCGGTGATCACCGGCACGCCGTTGCGGCTGAGCAGGTCGGCGACGAAGGCGATGCGGCGGATGTTGGTGTCGCGGTCCTCTTTCGAGAAGCCGAGCCCCTTGGAGAGGTTTTCGCGGACGACGTCGCCGTCGAGGATCTCCAGCTTCGAGCCGCGCTCGCGCAGGTGCCCCTCCAGCAGTCGGGAAATCGTCGTCTTGCCGGCCCCGGAGAGCCCGGTGAACCAGAGGGTGAAGCCCTTCTCACCAGCCATGCTTTGTCAGTCCTCCTTGTAAGCGTCGATCAGGATGTCGGCGACCTCGTCGCGCGAGAACTCGTGCGGCGGCCGTTCGCCGTTGCCGAGCATCTCGCGGACTTTGGTGCCGGAAAGGAACAGGTGGGCATCCGCGTCGTGAGGGCAGGTCTTGTTCGAGGCCAGCCCCTCGCACTCGTTGCACCAGAAGGTGTGCTCGAACATCAGCGGCTCGATCCCGAGCTCGTCGATGTCGATCGTGTCGAAGATCTTCTGCGCGTCGTAGGTGCCGTAGTAGTCGCCGGCGCCGGCGTGGTCGCGGCCGACGATGAAGTGGGTGGCCCCGTAGTTGCGGCGGACGATCGCGTGCAGGACCGCCTCGCGCGGGCCGGCGTAGTGCATCTTCGCCGGCTTGACGCCGAGCACGACCCGATCGTCGGGGTAGTAGTTCTCCATCAGGACCTCGTAGCAGCGCATCCGCACGTCGGCGGGGATGTCGCCGGCCTTGGTCTTGCCGATCAGCGGGTGGATGAAGAGCCCGTCGCAGGTCTCCAGCGCGGCCTTGGTCAGGTACTCGTGGGCGCGGTGGATCGGGTTGCGGGTCTGAAAGGCGACGATCTTCTTCCAGCCGCGCGCCTCGAAGTCGGCCTTGTGCTCGGCCGGCGTCTTGTAGCGGCGCATGAAGGCCTCGTCGTGGTCGGGCAGCGCGTCGACCTCGATCGGGCCGGCGAGCATCCGGTTGCCCTCCTCGTAGATCGCGGCGACGCCCGGGTGGGCCTCGTCGGTGGTGCCGTAGACCTGCTCGGCCTCGCGCTTGACGTCGCGCTCCCAGATCTCCTCGACGGTGAGCCGGCCCAGCTTCTTGCCTTCGTCTGAGGAGAGCTCGACGACGTCGCCGACCTCGCACTCGAGGTCGGAGGCCAGCGTGATCGGGATCGGCCAGTACTCGCCGTCGGCGGTCCGCATCTCGCTGCAGACGCGCTCCCAGTCGGCGGAGCCCTGGAAGCCGGTCAGCGGCGCGAAGCCGCCGTTGCCGATCATCTCGAAGTCCGCCGTGTGGCGCTCAGAAAGGGTCAGGGACAACTCAGTCATCGTCTCGCTCATCTCACCTATCGGGTCGGGGAAGGGTTAAGGACTCGGAATTGGCGGCTGCCGGCGCCGCTAGTTGATCCCGCACTCGGTCTTTGCCAGGCCCGTCCAGCGGCCTGCGCGAAGGTCCCCACCCGGTTGGACCGGCTGGGTGCAGTGGGTGCAACCGATCGACGGGTAGCCGTGATCGTGAAGCGGGTTGTACGGGAGGTGGTGCTCACGGATGTAGTTCCAGACGTCGCGCTCGGTCCAGTCCGCGAGGGGATTCAACTTCCAGAGGTTGAAGCGCTTGTCCCAGCCGAACTTCGGCGTCTTGGAACGGGAGCTGGAGTCGGCCCGGCGGACGCCGGCGACCCAGCAGTCTACGGAAGAAAGGGCCTGGCGCATCGGCTCGACCTTGCGGAGGGCGCAGCAGGCGTCCGGGTTGCGGTTCCAGAGCTCGGGGCCGTGCTCGGCCTCCTGCTCGGCCAGCGTCAGGTTGTGGAAGCGGTCGAACTCGATCCCCAGCGCCTCGGCGAGGCGGTCGCGGGTCTCGTAGGTCTGCTCGAAGAGGACCTCGGTGTCGAGGTAGAAGAAGCGCGCCTCGGAGTTGATCTGGCTCGCCAGGTGCGCGGTCACCGAGCTCGTTTTCTGGAACGAGCAGGCGATGTAGTGGCGCTCGCCGAAGTTCTCGAACATCCACTCGATCGCCTCCTGCGCCGTGCTCTGCTCGAGCTCGGCGGCGATCGCCTCGTGGTCGAGGTCCGCCGGTGTAGGGACGGTTCCGGAAAGGGTGACGGGAGGCGGTTTCATCTCGCACTGGCGCGAGCTAGATCGCGCACTCCCCCTCGCCGCGGACAACCTCGTAGGGGCTGGAGCGGTTCCAGTCGATGAACTGCTGCATCGTCTCGAGGCTGAACTCGGCCGGCATCGTCAGATCCTTGGCGGCGGCTTCGAAGGGCTCGGCGCCGACCCGCTCGGCGAAGGCGTTGAACTCCTCGCCCTCGTTGCGCTCGGCCTCGTAGAGGCGCACCCAGCGCTCGACCGCCTCGGGGACCCGTTTGGCGGGCAGCCGCGATTTCAGCCGCTTGCCGAAGACGACCTCGCCGCCCTCGAAGTTGCCGCCGATGTGCGGGATGTAGGCGGGCATCTGGCGGCCGCCGACCTTCAGCGAGGCGCCGTAGAAGCCGATGTTGGCGATGTGGTGCTGGCTGCAGCCGTTGGGGCAGCCGCTCATTTTGATGTGGATGCGCTTGGTCAGCTCGTCGCTGATCTGCATCTGCTCGACCCGCTCCTTGATCGCCCGGTTGAGGCCCATCGAGGAGGTGATGCCGAGTTTGCAGCTGTCGGTGCCGGGGCAGCTGACCACGTCGGTGATCTCGCGGGCGCCGGCCTCGCCGAGGCCGAGGGCGTCGAGGCGCTCCCAGACGTCGTAGAGCGACTCGTCGCGGACCCAGCGGAGGACGAAGTTCTGCTGCACGGTGCTGCGGGCGGCGCCGCCGGTGAACTCGCGCATGATCTGGGCGAGGCCGCGGAACTGCTCCGGGGTGAGGTCGCCGCGGGTGACCTTGACCTCGACGGTCGAGAAGCCCTCCTGGCGCTGCGCCTGCACGTTGCCGGCGAGGAAACGCTCGAACTCGGTGCGGTCGCCGTTGGGCGAGGACGGGGACAGCGGCTGCTCGGGGGCGTTGGCCTCCTCGTCGACGCCGTAGCTGAGGCGCTCGACCAGCTCGGGGCCGAATTCGCGCTCGGCGACCCAGTCGCCCTCGAGCTCCTCGTCGACCAGCTCGCGGAAGGCGTCCATGCCGATCTTGTCGACCAGGACCTTGATCCGGGCGCGGGCGCGGTTGACGCGCAGCCACTCCTGGCGGTCGAAGATCCGGAAGACGGCCTCGGCGACCTTGAGGTAGTCGCCGTTGTCGGCCTCGGCGAACTCGTAGAGGGTGGGGGCGACGCGGGCCATGATCGAGGTGCCGCCGCCGACCCGGACCTCGAAGCCCTTGACGCCGTCGCGTTCGCGGCTGATGTAGGCGATGTCGTGGATGCCGGTGATCGCCCGGTCCTCGTCGGAGCCGGTGAAGGCGGTCTTGATCTTGCGCGGCATCAGCTGCGTCGTCGGGTGGCGGACGAAGTAGCGCACGTAGGCGCCGCCGTAGGGGGTCGGGTCGAAGACCTCGTCGGCGGCGACGCCGGCCCAGGGGTCGCCGGTGACGTTGCGGACGGTGTTGCCGCAGCCCTCGCGCGAGGAGAGGCCGGCTTCGGCGATCTCCCGCAGCAAGAGCTCGGTGTCGCGCAGCGGCACGTGGTGGATCTGGATGTTCTGCCGGGTCGTGATGTGGCCTTTGTTGAGGGGCGCGTATTTCTCGACCACGCTGGCGAAGGAGTCCATCTGCTCGGGGGTGACCCCGCCGAACGGAAGCTTGATCCGGATCATCTGGACATCGGGCTGGCGCTGCCCGTAGACGCCCTGTTTGAGGCGGAAGCCGATGAACTGGTGCTCCTCCAGCTCGCCGGAGAGGAACTGCTCGGCTTCGTTGTCGAAGTCGTCGAACTCGCGCTCGATGATCGGGATGACGTGGCCGGGGACGTTCTCGTAGGTCTCCGGGTTCTCCAGGGTCCCGACCCGGCCCTTGCCCCGCTGCTCCTTGTTCTCTGCGACGGCTACCTCCATGGGGAAGAAAGGTAGCAAACCCGATTGGGATTCAGGTATTTAATTTCCTGAGCGGTTGGAGGAGCGGCGGCGGAGGCTGGAAAAGGGCTGCTGGAGCCACTTTTTCAGCTGTGCGAGGGTTTTTTCTGCGCCTGCAGGATCGCCGCCGCCTCGCCCGAGTCGGCCACGTAGCCGCCCTCCGGCTCCAGCGGGAGGTCATCCTCGCCCCAGCCGACGATCCCCTCGCTCAGCTTGGCGGCGTCGTAGCCGGCCTCGGCGAGCGCCGCCGCGGCCATGCTCGAGCGGTTGCCGCCGCGGCAGTAGACGACCACCGGCCGGCCCTGGTCGAGCTCGCCGGTGCGCTGCGGCAGCTCCGGCAGCGGCACATGGACGGCGCCGGGGATCCGACCCGCCTCCCACTCGTGGTCGGCGCGCACGTCGACCAGCTGCGCGCCCTCGTCGACGAGCTTGCGCGCCTCGGTGCGCGAGACCTCCTTCGGCCCGCCCTGCTCTCCTGCCTCTGCCATCAGTCGACCTCCGTTCCCTCGATCAAGAATGCGACGCGGACGTGGGCGCGGTACTCGTCCAGGTTCTCGCCCCGGATGCCGGTGGAGACGATGTCGACGGCGCGGATGTTGCGCAGCGAGCCCTGGGCCTGCTGCAGTGCCTGTTTGGCGGCGTCGTCGGTCGACGTCTTGGAGCTGCCGACCAGCTCGATGATTTTCACGACAGCCATGCGGATCCTCCTCGTAGGTCCTCGATGGTCTCCTTGGCGCTGACGCCCTCCAACAGCGCCGCCCGCTGCCAGGCGGGCGTTGCCGCCTCCTCGGCGGGAGCGCCGCCGAGCTCGGCCTCGAACCGCGCGATCGCCGCGGCAACGGCCGCGGCCTCGTCCCCACTGGCGGTCTTCCGTGCCATGTGACGAAGCCTAGTTCAAGCGCGCTGAGCGGGTCCGAGCTCGGCGCGGCGGCGCTCGAGGAGCCGGGCGAGGTTGCGGAGCACCGCCTTCGGTTCGCGGTCGAGGCGCGGCCTGGTGATGCGGATCATCTCGACGCCGAGCAGCTTCAGCTCCTCCTGGCGGCGGCGGTCGCGCTCGAAGGCGGCGCGGCTCCCGTGGGTCTCGAAGAGGTCAAGTTCGACCGCGAAGCGCAGCTCCGGCCAGTAGGCGTCGAGCTCGAACTCGGCGACGATGAAGTTCATCGAGGACGGCGGGAGACCTGCGGCCTTGACGAGGCGGCGAAAGCGGGCCTCGAACTTCGAGCGAGTGAAGGCGGGGTCCGGCT
>DATHFL010000293.1:0-10093 GCA_035318125.1 Solirubrobacterales bacterium
GGCTGAAGACGGGCGCCCCGAGGGAACCCTCCGCCCGGTGGTAGGCGACCTGGATCGCCTCGGAGGCGGTCACCAGTCCCCAGCTCACGGTCGGCTGCTCCTGTTCGAAGGGCCGCCCGATGCTGATCGCCGGGTCCCCCTGGGCCACTTCGGTGGCCTCGGGCAGCGCCAACGACGGCAGCTCGCCGCCGCCCTCCAAGGAGACCAGGGCGAGATTCGCCTCCGGGTCGAGCTGCTTCAGCTCGGCCTCGAACCGCTCCCCCTCGGCGGAGATCACGGCAATCGAGCTCGCCCCCTCCACGACCTCCCGCACGGTGGCGACGAGGCCTGCGCCGACGAGGACGCCGGTGCCGCCGAAGTCGCGGTGCCGGGCCTGGGACTCGATCCGCACGACCGCCGGCGAGACCGCCTCGACGATCTTCGCCAGCACTGCCGGCGGCTCGAAGCCGGCGAGCGGCGGAGGCAGGGCGTCAATCTCTTCGCCCGCGGTCGCGCCGTCGGCCGTGGGCAGGATGGCGACGCGCTCGCAGACGCGGTCCGGGGTCTGGTCGCCGAGATACCTCAGCACCTCGTCGCCGAGTCTGCTGCCGGAGAGCGACCGGTGCTTCCCGCGCCGGACGGCGTCGAGCAGCCTCTGCCTCGGCCCCTCCCGGTCTTTGCCGACGTCCGTCGTCGGGTCCGGGCGACTGACCTCCGCCTCCTCCGTACCGAGGCCGCGGCGGATGCCGATCTCGGTCATCTCAAGGCGCTCGGTCCTCTCGAAGAGGCCGCTGAGCCAGCCGACGCCGAAGACGCCGCTGCCGGCGGCGGCGCTGAGGCGCTCGAGCCCGAGTTCGGATACTTCGGCGACCGCGACGCTGAAGGCGGCCGGTAGCGTCGCGTGGTCGATCGGCGGCGAGAGCGTGACGTGGTCCAGCGGGTTGCCGACCCAGGGCTTGTGCAGCAGCCAGCCCAGCATCTCGGCCCAGTCCAGGTACTCGCGGTAGCGCCGCTGCAGCCGGATCTCGTCCCCCATCCGCAGCGACCGCTTCAGCGCCGCGTTCAGCTGCGCCAGCTTCTCTTCGTCCTCGCGCCGGCTGATCGCCTCGTCGGCGAGCAGCCAACGGCGCGCGGCGTTCGCCAGCGCGTAGAACCAAAGCGCCCCGATCGCCAGGAAGGAGACGAGAAGGCCAATCGGGGAGAGCTGGCCGGCCGCAACCGCGGCCGCGAAGATCGCCGCCGCGCTGCTCAGGAGCGAGCTCCTGCGCAGGCGCTTGCGCAGGGCCAGCCGCTGCTCGGAGGCCGGCGGCGTATCGGCCTCCTCGCCCTCGCCCTCGTCGTCCTCCCGCTTCTCCGGGACCGGTGGCCCCTGCGCTTCCATCTTCGCCGTCAGCAGGTCGCTGCCGATCTTCGCCCCGACCTTCCACAGCAGCGAGGAGCTGTGGAGCTGGGCCCACTCGGCGAGCGCCTCGGAGACCGGCGTCTCCGACTGCCGGCCGGCCAGCGCCGGATCGAACCGCAGGGGATCGCAGATCGGGCCCTCGTCGTCGGCGACCGGCGGCGGGTCGGCTTCGGGGTTCGGCGCCAGCGCCGCCGGGTCGGCGATCAGGGCACGCTGGCCGCGGCCGTTGACAAGGCGGACCTGGTCGATCCCCTCCGGCAGGTCCGAGCCGTCGACAAGTCCGAGGACGAGCCGCCGCAGCGCCGTCCAGGCCGCCGAGACGGGTCCGTCCGGGACGACCAGCGGCTTTTCCAGGATCAACTCGAGGTCGAGGGCCTCGCCGCCGGCTTCGCTCCCTTCGCCGCGGCGCTTGACGCGAATGCCACTGTCGGGGCCAGCCTGCTTTTCGACCCAGTCCGCCGCCTTGTTGTAGACCGAGTCGATCCGCTCGCGGACGATTTCGAAGGGCCGCCTGCGGATACGGGCGACGATCAGCCTGACCAGGAGCATGAACGCCTCAAACAGCCCCAGCGGCGCCGGGTCCTCCAGCCGGCGCGGCTCGAAGTCGCTGAGCCCGAGCTCCTGCCTAAAGGCCCTCATGTAGTCGCCGGCGACGTGGGGGACGACGCTCTCCGGGTCGTCGATCCGGTCGAGCCGCTCCTGGTCGGGATTGGGCCAGCCGCTGTCGCTGTAGAAGATGCCGGCGGACACGTGGTCGGGCAGGTAGCCGAAGTCGATCCCGCGGGAGAAGCAGCGCACGACCTGCATGGCGAGCTGGTTGTGGGGCTGCCGCTTGGCGAGGACGTCGACGACCGCGGGCCGCTCCGAGGCGGGCTCGTCCCAGAGGTCCGCCACCGTGGCCAGCGCGTGGGCGGCGTGCATCGGGAACACCTCCTCATTGCCGAGCAGCCGGTTCGGGTCCCGCGGCTCGGCCCGGTCCTCCGGGGCGACGTAGACGTTCGCGGCAAACCCCTGGCTGAGGAGCTGGGGCGGGACCGGCTGCCCGATCTGCGACGGTGCCACCACCATCGTGCAGCGCGCCGGCCGGGCGGCATCGTGGGCGATCGTCTGCGCGAGCAGGTCGACGTACCCGATTGCGGCGGCGGGGAAGCCGGGCTCGAAGCCCTCCTCCGCGGTCGCCGGGTAGAAGGCGACCAGCTCGTCGCTAGTGCCGTCGTCGGCGCCCTGCAGGGCGGCTCCGAGCAGCATCTCTTTGCTCTCCCCCGCCTCGACCCGGGTGACCGTCGACCCCTCCGCCGGCACCCCGCCGTCGCCGGCGGCGCGCCAGGCGAAGGGCGCCAGCAGGCCCGATCGCGACCAGCCGAGAAGGCACTCGACGACCTTCTCGGCCGAGCGGTTGTCGGGGAGGAAGAGGACGCGCACGGTGCTAGCCCCAGGCGGTGGCCTGGAGGTCCTCGACGTTGATCGCCCCGATCGCGTTGTGGAGCTGGTCGGCCGCCTGGATCGCCATTCGGCTCACCTCCCAGCCGCGGCCGAGGGTGAGCGACGTTTCAGGGCTGATCTCCTGCTCGGCGACGCTCTGCTGGCCCTGCAGGTAATCGTCGATCGCGGCCAGCAGCGCCTCGGCCCGCTCCTTCGGGGCCCCCGTCGCCAGCCCGGCCAGCGCCTCGCGCGGCTGCGGCGCCGCCTCGAAGGTCGGCCGAGGGGCAGTCGTCTCCCCGTCGAGCACCCAGCGGACCAGCTCCTCGTTCGCTTCGCCGTAGACCTGCCCGGTGCCGTCGACATCATCGGCGGCCGTGCCGAGGTCGAGGATGCGGACGTAGGCCTCGAACTCGCCGGTGCTGCCGTTCGCCAGCGTCAGCAGCGCCAGTGGGAGCGACTCGAGCAGGGCCGGCAGCACCGCCCCGTGCTGCCGCACCTCCCGCCCCAGCAGGTTCTCGGGGAAGCTGCGGCGGCCGGTCGGCGTCCAGACCGAAAGCGGCCCGTCGCTCCAGGGCCCGGTCAGGGGATCGATGTGCCCGAGCAGGTTGGCAGTCAACCAGCCGCGGATGAAGGCCCGCTGGCGCGGGGGCGACATCGGGACGAAGGAGCGCAGCTGCCGCGACCGCCTGCAGTACCAGAACTGCGAGCGGTCCTGGGGCGTTTTGCGGGACTGCCAGTCGGCGAGGATCGGCGACATCAGCGAGCCGAAAACCGTTGGGTGGACGGAGCTGGGCAGGAAGGAGCTGATCTCCACCGCCGAACGCGAGATCGTCGGCTGGAAGAGCTTGTCGACGTCTCCGGGGGAGAGTTCGAGCTCGGTCAGCGCATCGGCGATCCGCTGGTAGGCGTCGTGGTCCTTGCCGATCGGGATCGAGCTGATCACCGGCCGCGGCTTTGGCGCCTCGGAGCCGTGGACTTGTTCGTAGGCGAAGGGCGCGATGCTGACCAGCGGCGCCGAGGAGGCGAGCGCCAGCTCGAAGGCGTCGGCGAAGCGGGAGGCGCGGCTCGCGGCCTCCGGCTGGTCCTTCCCCAGCCATTCGTTGAGGCTGCCCTTGGCGAACTTCGTGACCTCGCCCTCCTTGCGGTTCTGCACCCAGTCCTCGGCCCGGTCGAGGAGGGCGAGCGGGTCGAGCTCCAGCTTGAATTGGGCCCGCCGCGTCCCCAGGTTCGACGGCTGCCAGGTCTGGACGACCTCCACCAGGGTCTGCTGGTTTTCCCCACTGGTGCCGTGGATGCGGTCCCAGGCCCCGGTCACGACCTCCCGTAGGGCCCCGTCGACGCCATCGTCGAACTGGATCCCGACGAGGCGGTCGAAGACCCGCGGGAAGTCCTCGTGGCTTTCCAGCAAGATCTCGTTCGGAGCCGGCCGCAGGTGCGGCGGCACCGCCTCCGAGGACCACTGCTCGACGAGGTCGCTCTGCTCGGCGGCGATTTTGCCGAGACGCGACTCGCCGCTGGCCAGGACCCGCTGGAGATCGCCGAAGAAGTCGTCGATCATCTCCCGCAGGACGGTCACGGTGAACCGGTAGAGCTCGGCCTCAGAGTGCTTGAAGAGGCGTTCCGCCCGGTCCCGCGCGGCGATCGAGAACTGCTGGTGCTGGGGCGTGATCAGGCCGCGGAGGGCGCTGAAGGCACTGGCGATCTTGCTCAGCGCGTCTTCCGACTCCTGCTCGAGCTTGCTCGCGTCGCGCTCCAGTTCGTCGGCGGCCGCGTCCAGCTGGCGGACCAGCTGCTCGACCAGTTCCTTGGTGACCGGGAAGCCGAACTGGGAAAGGGCGTTCGCCACCTCTTTCAGGACCTGGGTCTGGATCTCGCCGGACCATTCCCCGGCCCTCTGCAGCCGCACCGCCTGCAGGTCCTTCATCACCCTGCCGTCAATCTCATCGAAGGCCGCCGTCAGGCTCGAGAGCCAGTTGCGGGGCGACTGCTCGTCCGAGCGCGACTCGAGATCGCGCTGGGCGCTGCCGATCTGGCGGTCGATCTGGCCCTTGACCTCGTCGACGTCGCGGAGCGCGTCGAGGACTTCGTTGTGGGTGGTCGAGAACTCGTAGAGACCACAGCGCTCGATGAAGCCGGGGGTCTCCCGTTCGATCACCTCTTTGATCAGGACTTCGTCGCGTTTCGGCGCGGTGACGTCGGCCCACCGCTGGTGCCCCCGCAGCAGTCGCTCCATCGCCAGCTTCGCGAGCCGCTCCTGGGCATATTCGGCAAACAGCGAAGAGCCGAGGGAGACGTTGGCGTAGCCGAGCGAGGAACAGGACCGCTCCCCCGCCAGGTTCGTGATCCGGAACTCGGAGGTGACGGTCTTGCCCATCTGGTTGACCGTGTACTTCTCCGAGCGGCTGCGGACGTCGGTGTCGACGACGTACTGGGCCAGGGCCTTGGCGATCGCCTGGTAGACCTCGTGACTGGTCGAGTAGGAGATCGAGGCGTTGCGAGTGCCGATGATCAGGTTGGTCTTCGCCGCCCGGCGGCCCTCGAGCGGGACCATCCCCTTGCCGTGCTGCAGCAGGGCCGCCTCGAAGTCGTCGATGCCGCCCTCATGCTCGAAACCGGCGACGAGCTCGCAGAGAGCGGCGAGGGTGTTCGGCTCGATCCCCATCCGGTCTTCGGCGGCGAGGTGCGAGAACACGTCGGGCGCGTAGAGGAGCGTGAGGATGCGCTGGCCGAGATTGGTCGTCTGGCCCTCCGGCAGGGAGCGCAGCAATTCGACGACGTCGTTGATGATCCCCGACCCCGAGCCGCCGCCCAACGATCCGATCACGATCGTCGTGATCGGCGTGCCGGCGCCGCCGACCTGGAGGCTGGTGCCGAGGCGGTCGGCGAGCCGCTGCAGTTCCGAGGTCACGTCCTGCGCGCCCAGCGACTTGACCGCCTGCTCGAGCACGGCGCCGATGTCGTCGAACTCGCTGAGGCCGACCATCCGCCCGACCGAGCGGCGCTGGCCCGCCCCCAGGTAGGGAGGCGGAATGTCGTCGTCGGGGTCGGGGCGCCAACCGGTGAGGGCCTTGAGGTTGCCCGGTTTGCG
Source organism: Solirubrobacterales bacterium (assembly GCA_035318125.1). Classification (GTDB taxonomy): domain Bacteria; phylum Actinomycetota; class Thermoleophilia; order Solirubrobacterales; family 70-9; genus VAYN01. Next base: position 5,892 of record DATHFL010000293.1, read on the forward strand.
GATCAGGCTTTCGTCGTATGCCTTATAGGTGCGGGGGACGGTGCCGAGGCCGAGGTAGGTGTGATCGGCCCCCTGCATCTGGGCGGGAACGTCGCCCTCGATGATGTCGGGGTGCTCGGGGCAGTCGATGTGGATGAAGCGGAAGGCGCTCGGAACGTCGCCCTCCCAGCTGGCCTCTTTCAGCCTGCGCCGGATCTCACGCCAGAGGTAGCGGATCGTCTTGCCGCCCGACCCTCCGAGCCCGATCAGTAGGAACTTCTGCATCGCTGCGTCCCCTCTCCATTGCTTTTAAAAGAAGTTGTCATCGCCGCCTTTCCCGGGTTTCCGTCCGGGTTTCTTGGCCGGCCCGGGGGCGGGCGTCCACCCCTTCGGCTCCGGCGCCGGCGGGATCGGCGGTCCCGGCGCCTCTTCCGGCTCGCGGAAGCCGTCGCCCTCGTCGTCCGATGGCGCGGGCGCGGCTTCGGGCTCCGGCTCCGGCTCCGGCTCCGGCCGTGCTTCCTCCCATAGCGAGTCGACAGCCTTCAGCCCCTCCTCGGCCTGCTCGAACAGTCTCTCCCCCTGGTCGAGGGGAGGACCGTCGGAGATCAGTAAGACCAGCTCGCCCTCGATCCTCGCCTCGCGTGGCTTGGGCCGCGCCGAGGACTCCACCACGGGCGGCTCCGAGGGTGCGAAGAAGTTCCCCTCCTGCCTGGCGGCACCGGGGGCCGTCACCGCGGCCTCCTCGCGCCCGGACTCGGCCGGGCGCAGAGCGTCGAAGCGGAAGATCCAGGTACCGGCGAGCCCCAGCGGCACCTGGTGTGCCGTCCCGTCTCGCCAGGAGCGCAGCGGTTGCTTCGCCCCGGCGATCAGTTTCCGCCCCTTGGACCTGACGATGCCGTAGGGACCGCGGAAGAGCTCGAAGGTGCGGTCCTTAACGCTGCCGCTGGCCACCGTCTCGAACTCCAGCCCGCCGACCTCCAGCTCGCGAACGCGCCGCTCTCCCTGGACGTGGAGCGATTCGCCGCGCCCGATCTCCGACCCCTCGTCCCGGCGGCGGAGGGGGCCGCCGTGGGCCATTTCCACCGGCAGCCGGATCGCCCGCAGCCGGTTGGGGGCGGCAAACCAGGCGCCGAAGCCGTTGAGCAGGTGCAGGAGCAGGAGCGGCAGCAGAACTCCGAGCAGGATCAGGACGACCGTGAGCGCAACCGTCCCCACGCCCGGCGCCCGCGCCATCGCGAAGGCGACGGGGACCGAGACCACGTGTTCGGTCTCGACGAGGTCGCTGCGCAGGTGGACGGGGATCGAGGCGGTCACCGTCCCCCGCGCCTCCGAGGAGGGCTTCAGTCGCACGGTGAACCGGCGCTCCTCCCCCTTTCCGAGACTGATGCAACGATCGGCGCTGCCGGCCTCGGGGGTGACCGTCGCGACCACCTTGCCGGCGCCGCTGGGGGCGTTTTCCACCTCGGCCGGGCCCAGCCAGACGCAGCCCGAGGCGACCGAGCTGGCCTTGACCGTCAGTATCCCTTCGGTCTCGCCGACGCCGTGCAGAGAGGGCAGGTCGAGGGTCGAAGGCGAGATCGTCGGAAAGCCCTGGCCCGGCGGGAAGCGCACGGGAACGTCGAAGGAGCGGTACTGGGGCGCGATCGGCGTTCCCCCGGGGGTGGAGAAGCTCGCGGTCAGGCCGAGATAAACGAATCCCGCGGTGGAGGTGGACGGAATCGCCACCTTGGCGGAGAAGGTGCCGTCGGAGTCGGGGCCGGTAACGGGCACGCGGGTCGAGGAGCCGGAGATCGGGTCGTCGATCGTGGCGAAGAGGTGGGCGGATCGAACCAGAGCACCGGCGGTCACCGGCTGGTCCGGGTTCGAGCCCTGGCGCAGCTCGAACCCGAGCTTCGTCGGCGAGCCCCGGATCAGGACCGGCGAGCCCTGAGGGGCCGGTTCGAGGTCGGCGAAGAGCTGAACCGCGCTGTAGCCGCGTCCCCCCGGCGCGCCGGGGGAGGCAGCGGGATCGACGAACGCGTAGGACCAGTGGCCGAGCCAGTCGCGCCCGCCGGGCGCAAGGTCGCCCTGCACCTCGACCGCCCGGCTGGAGACCCAGCGCTGCGTGATCGTGGCGCCGGCGAGCGAGAACGTGACAGGCCCGTCCGGCTTCAGGGTGACTGACTGCCCGTCCGGACCGTCGAGCTGCAGGTAGAGGGTCCGGGGCGTCTTCGAGCGCTGGGCGCCGCCGGAGGCCTTGATCAGGAATCGGCTCAGGCCGGGGACGGTGGTGAAGCTCGTGACCCCACGGACGCAGGAGAGCTTCGGGCAGATCGGCTTGGCGTGGACGGGGACGGTAGCGCCGCCGAGGCTGGCGAAGGCGAAGAAGAGCCGGTCCCCGTTCGAGGCGCTGAGGTACTCCCCCGAGAGAGGGGACAGGTGCGCGCCGCAGCGCTGGCCGTCGCCGCCGCTACCGGTGGTGGCGGCGTCGAGAAAGGCCGCGTCGGCCGCGGAGAGGTCAGTGGAGAGGGCGACCGTGAAGCGGATCACGCCGTCGCTCTGCAGACGGTCCATCAGCCCGTTTGGTTTGCACATGAAGTTCTTGCCGGCGGTGACCGCTTCTTCCCCGGCCCCGGGCTCGTCGAGGCGGATGCCCGGCGCGTAGGGAAGCGTCAACGGCAGGCCGACGCCGGATTTCCCGACCCGGCGGGGAAGGGAGTACCTCCCGTCGGTGAACCAGATCAGAGCCTGGCAGGGGGCGCCGCCTTCCTGGGTCTGCTCGGCGGCCCGGTCAGCCAGCAGCTTCCTAGCCGCGGTCAGCGCCGTTGCGTAGTCGGTCGATCGCCCCCTGTTGAGGGCTTCATACCGGCCGGCGTCTTCCAGCAGCTCGTCGACGTTCTCGCCACTGACCGGCTTCCAGGCGCCCTCAGGCACCCCCTCTTCGGGGTCGGGGCGAACCAGCCCGAAGAAGCCCGCCATCAGGACCGAGACTTCCGGCTTGCGCCCGTCGACGGGCACCTCCGAGAGGTCGGCGAGGCCAGTCAGGGCCGCCCGAATCCCGTCGACCCGCTGGTTGAAGGGGTCCGTGCTCGCCAGGCTGCCGGACTCGTCGATCAGCATCAGAACCGAGAGGCGCCCGTTCGTCTGGACGCAGCGGGCAAGCGACTGCGTCGCGGGGGACAGGCGAGCCAGAGCCGTCGCGTGGGCGCCGGCAGGGATGATCAGGGCGACGATCGCGCTGATCGCCAGCAGGACGAGGTTGCGTCTCACGAGTAGTAGCTCGCGATGAACCAGGAGTGGACGACGGACACGGCGAAGCCGATGAACAACACGCCGACGGCGGCGACGTTGATCCAGTGCGGCACCCCAACCCCTATGGTCACCGACCGTTCGACCGTGCGGCGGCGGAACATCGCGATCAGGGTGAAGGCGAACAGGGAAGCCAGTGCGTAGCCGGCTAAGTGAAGTGCGATCCCACCGGAAAGGGCGAGGGCGCTCAGAACCACGCTTCCTGCGGCAACCCCCAGCATCCAGTTCGCACTCCCCGAACCCCTCTCAGCCTGGCCGATGCTACTCACTATTGGTGTTCCTACTCACTATTTATTCCAGGGATCCCAACGATCCCGTGCCGCCGGCCGGGTGACAGACCGACTCGCCGGGCTCGCTGAATAGGAACCGGTGAGGGGCATAACCGCTTCCTTCGGGATTTGAACGCTACGAGTGAGCCACAAGATCGCCAGCCATCCCACCGGCCCCAAACCGGTCCCCCAGGCAAGTCCGCTCGGTGCGGTTCCACCCCGCGAACGTGAGAGCAAGGCCCCGATCCCACCGAAGATCGCGATCCAGGTGGCCACCACCAACAGCAAGATTCCGACGAACATTCCAAGAATAGTTTGCACCACTACTCGCCTCCCGAGTGATGCGGCCAACATACAAGAAATCCACCAACGACCGCAATCGAGAGGCCAGACAAATACGTTCCCCAAGCCGCGGCGGCAGTATGAAACGTGACACTGTGACCAGTACTGTCGAAAAAATCGCCGAGGCGGAGATGCCCTACCGATTCCGAGGCGATGATGGCGATTGCGGCCAAGAACGAGATCAGCCATCCGGACCCGGCCGCCAGCAGACCGGCGGCCTGAAAGCGGGAGAGCGCCGAGAGCACGAGCGCCGCGGCCAGCAGGATGAGGGCGAATAGCGAGGCGGGTCCCAACCACGGGGCCGCCTGCCCGCTCAAGCCGAGT
>DATHFL010000294.1:0-2004 GCA_035318125.1 Solirubrobacterales bacterium
CCGAGATGTGGATGGAGCCCGGCGGCCTGCTCGACCAGTCGCTGGAGCTCTCCGGCGCCGAGAGCCGGGAGGAGGCGCTGGCCGAAGCCGGCTCGAAGCGCCCGATCGGCCGCCTAGCCCAAGCCGAGGAGATCGCCTCGGCGATCGTCTTCCTCTGCTCCGAGCGCGCCTCCTACGTAGCCGGCGCCGCCTGGTCCATAGACGGCGGCACCGTCCAAGTCATCATCTGACGGCACAAAAAGACGCATTTGACCCGCCGACGGGACGAAAAGACTGACGTAGAGAGACAAATCGGCCCGTCGGCAGCGGGGATGAGACAAAGCGGCCCGTCGCTTGGGGAGTTGCTGCTGACGCCTGACGAGGCGGCGGCGATGGCGGGGCGGCGGGGGACGCAGGCGGCGGTGCTGCTGGCGCTCTACGGGTGGCCGGAGGAACCGGGGCTGATCTTCACCGAGCGGCGGGCGGACCTGCGGCGGCACGCCGGCGAGATCTCATTTCCCTGCGGGCGCCAGGACCCCGGCGACGCGGACCTGGCGGCGACGGCGCTGCGCGAGGCCGAGGAGGAGATCGCCCTCGACCCCGGCGCGGTCGAGCTGGCCGGAGCGCTGGCGCCGGTCTCCACCTTCGTCACCGGCTACCGCGTCCACCCCTTCGTCGGCGTCGTCCCCCACCCCGGCGAGCTCGGCCTGCGGCCGAACCCCTCCGAGGTGGAGACCGTCCTCACCTTCTCGCTCGAGCTCCTGCGCGCGGGCTACGAGATGCGCCGCCTGATCCGCCGCGGCGTCCCCATCCACACCCCGACCTACGAGGTCGAAGGGCACCTCATCTGGGGAGCGACCGCGCGGATCCTCGGCGACCTGCTCGGCCGCCTGCAAACCGGCGCCTGACGGCGTCCTCGGTCGGTCGCCTCGGGTCACGCACTTATGTGCGCTCCCCTCGGCGCCCTTCCCTGCGTCCTTGTCAGGCTTGGTTTTCGGCGGCTGACAGAATCAGTGCGGTTCCGGAACCACCCGGATGTAGGGCTTGGGGGACTCCCAGCCCTCCGGCCAGAGCTCTTTCGCCTCGTCCTCTTTGACCGAGCCGGAGATGATCACGTCGTCGCCCTGCTGCCACTGCGCCGGGGTCGCGACTTTGTGGTTGGCGGTCAGCTGCAGCGAGTCGATCACCCGCAGTACCTCGTCGAAGTTGCGCCCGGTGGTCATCGGGTAGACGAGGATGAGTTTGATCTTCTTGTCGGGACCGATGACGAAGACGTTGCGGACGGTCTGGTTGTCGGCCGGGGTGCGGTCGCCGGGGTCGCCGGAGACGTCGGCCGGCAGCATCCCGTAGGCCTTCGAGATCTCGAAGTCGGCGTCGCTGATCAGCGGGTATTCGGGACGCGAGCCCTGCGTCTCCTCGATGTCCTTGGCCCAGTCCTCGTGTTTGTCGAGCGGGTCGACCGAGAGGCCGATGATCTTCACCCCGCGGCGCTCGAACTCGGGCTCGATCCGTGCCATGTAGCCGAGCTCCGTCGTGCAGACCGGCGTGAAGTCCTTCGGGTGGGAGAACAGCACCGCCCACGAACCGTCGAGCCAGTCGTGGAACTTGATCCGGCCCTGGGTGGTGTCGGCCTCGAAATCTGGTGCTAGGTCACCGAGCTGCAAAGCCATTCGAACCGCTCCTCTCGCGCTTTTGCAGGATTTACCTGAATTCCCATCGGAGTTTAGCTATTTAGGTTCGCCGGCCAGAACGGCCCTGACCTCGTCAGCGAGACCGTCCCCATCCGCGCTATAGGCGGGTTGAGACGGCTTCGCCGCGATCGTCCTCGCCGGGATCCGCCAGGTGCGGCTGGCAGCGTGGACGATCTCCGCCCCCGACTCGGTCCCCTCGTAGACGACCCCGCGCACCGGGGTGTCGACCAGGTGTTCCATGAGCCGCTCCAGCCGCGGCCCGTGGATCGCATCGAGCTCCTCCCCGCTGCCGCTGAGGTTGCCGAACAGCAGCACCAGCACCGCGACGTCGTTG
>DATHFL010000295.1:0-20773 GCA_035318125.1 Solirubrobacterales bacterium
CGAGTGGCACCCGGGGGCGGCGCGATGAGCACGACCGCCGCGGGCATGCGCGAGAAGCACCTGGGGCTGATCGCCGAGCTGGAGTTCGAGCTCGAGCGCGTCCACGGCGGCGGCGGGCCGAAGGCGGTCGAGCGCCACCGCGGCCGCGGCAAGCTGACCGCCCGCGAACGGGTCGCGGGCCTCTGCGACCCCGGCACGCCGTTCCTCGAGCTTTCGCCGCTGGCCGCGCACGGGATGTACGACGACGCGGCGCCGGGGGCGGGGATCGTCACCGGGGTCGGCACCGTCGCCGGGCGCCAGTGCGTGATCGTCGCCAACGACGCCACCGTCAAAGGCGGCACCTACTACCCGGTGACGGTGAAGAAGCACCTGCGGGCGCAGGAGGTGGCGCTGCAGAACCGGCTCCCCTGCTTCTACCTGGTCGACTCCGGCGGCGCCTTCCTGCCGCTGCAGGACGAGGTCTTCCCTGATCGCGAGCACTTCGGCCGCATCTTCTTCAACCAGGCGACGATGTCGGCGCGGGGGATTCCCCAGATCGCCGCGGTGATGGGCTCCTGCACGGCCGGCGGCGCCTACGTGCCGGCGATGAGCGACGAGACCGTGATCGTCCGCCACCAGGGGACGATCTTCCTCGGCGGCCCGCCGCTGGTGAAGGCGGCGACCGGGGAGGAGGTGACGGCGGAGGAGCTCGGGGGCGGCGACGTCCACGCCCGCCGCTCCGGCGTAGCCGACCACCTCGCCGCCGACGACGCCGAGGCGCTGCGGATCCTGCGGGAAATCGCCGCGACGCTGCCGGGGGCACCGCCGCCGCCCTGGGACCGGATCGAGCCGCGGCCGCCGGCCGGCGACCCGGAGGAGATCCTCGACGTCGTCCCGATCGGCTCGCGGGCCCCCTGGGACATCCGCGAGGTGATCCGCCGCATCGTCGACGGCGGCGAGCTGCGCGAGTTCAAGGAGAAGTACGGCAAAACCCTGGTCTGCGCCTTCGCCCACGTCGAGGGCCATCCGGTCGGGATCGTCGCCAACAACGGCATCCTCTTTTCCGAGAGCGCCCTCAAGGGCGCCCACTTCGTCGAGCTCTGCGACCAGCGCCGCATCCCCCTCGTCTTCCTCCAGAACGTCAACGGCTTCATGGTCGGCTCCAAGTACGAGGCCGGCGGGATCGCCAAGGACGGGGCGAAGATGGTCGCCGCGGTCTCGACCGCCCGCGTCCCGAAGCTGACCGTGATCGTCGGCGGCTCCTTCGGCGCCGGCAACTACGGCATGTGCGGCCGCGCCTACTCGCCCCGCTTCCTCTTCATGTGGCCGAACGCCCGCATCTCGGTGATGGGCGGCGAGATGGCGGCGGCGGTGATGAACGAGGTCGGCCAGCCCGAGACCGCCGCCCAGCTGCACGACCAGTACGAGCACCAGGGCCGCCCCCTCTACAGCACCGCCCGCCTCTGGGACGACGGCGTCATCGACCCCCGCGACACCCGCCAAGTCCTCGCCCAGGCCCTGGACGCCTGCGCCAACGCCCCGCTGGCCGACCCCGCGGCGCCGGTCTACCGGATGTAGCGTCGGAGGGACTGGAGTTGCTTTGCCGGCACTACGCTCGGAAGCTACTCTGACCCGGAGGATCTGATGGAACCCGTTCGTGTCATCTACCACCACGAGGACGAGGGATGGTGGGCCGAGTCGCCCGAGGTAAAGGGCTGGCTGGCTGCGGGCGATAGCTACGCGGAGGTCCTGAAGCTGGCCGAAGAGGGTGTTCCGTTCGCCCTCGAACGCGACGAGGTGGCGCTGGAGCATTTCGTCCCGGCCGCCGAGCGTGAGCATCTGGCCGCCTGATTCCTGCGACACAGGTCTACCGATGTCGGCCTGACGCAAGAGTTCTTTAAGTACCCCTTGTTTTCCTGAGCGCTTGAGGAATATGCTCGCGGGGCGTGAGCAGGGTTGGAATCAGAGCTTCTCTCGTCCTGGCCCTCGTGGCGCTGGCCGTCATGGCCGGGTGCGGCGAAGGCGAGGAGACGACCGAAGGCGGGACCGGGCAGGCGCAAATCGAACGCCAGGCGGCCCAGCAGCGGGCCGCGGCTCGCCGTGCCAAGATCCGGCGCGAAGTGCGCGCGGCGGAACTGCGCCAGCGCCGCCAGGCGGCGGCGCGCCGCCGGCACCGGGCGGAGGTGCGTCAGGTCCGCGCCGAAGAAGCCGAACAGCGGGCGGCCGAACGGGCCGAAGAAGAAGCGGTCGAAGAAGAAGCCAGCGAATGCGACCCCAACTACTCCGGCGCCTGCCTCGATCCCTACGCCTACGACTACGACTGCGAAGGCGGCAGCGGCGACGGCCCGGAGTACACGGGCCCGGTGGCGGTGGTCGGCGAAGACCACTACGAACTCGACGCCGACAGCGACGGGACCGGCTGCGAGCCGTACTAGCCGTCACCGCATTGCCGCTGGCTTTGGGCTCCGGCGCCTGCGGCTCGAGCGAGGATGCGCCGAAACCGCGAGAGGCGTCGAATAGCGGCGCCTCTCGCGGTCTCGCGGATGCCGGGGTCCCGGAAACGGTCGCGCCCTCGCATTGCCCGCCCGGCCATCCCGCCTGCCGGACGACCGAAGGGCGGATCGTCTACGTCGAGCGGGTCGATCCCGACGGCGACGGGGACGCGCACTTCGCGATCGCCGACCCGCAGGGGATTACCCTGCCCGGGTTGACCGCGATCGACGTCCGCAAGGGGCTGCGGCCCCACCCGCTGCCCGGCCCCGGTGACCTGATCAGCGCCGCCGGTCCCGTCCAGGTCGGCTCCTATGGCCAGCGCCAGATCCACGCGCTGGAGCTGCACGTCGGCCGATGAGCCGTCGCTTCGCCCAGGTCGACGTCTTCGGCAGCGGTACCTGCTCCGGCAACCCGGTCGCGGTCGTGCTCGACGCCGAGGGGATGAGCGGCGAGGAGATGCAGCGCTTCGCCCGCTGGACCAACCTTTCCGAGACCACCTTCGTGCTGCCGGTGAGCGAGCCGGGCGCCGACTACAGCGCCCGCATCTTCACCCCGGTGCTGGAGCTGCCCTTCGCCGGTCACCCGACCCTCGGCACCTGCCACGCCTGGCTCGAGGCCGGGGGAGAGGCGCGCGATCCCGGTGAGATCGTCCAGGAGTGCGGCGCCGGCCCGGTGCGGATCCGGCGCGGGGAGGAGGGGCTGGCGTTCGCGGCGCCGCCGCTGGTGCGCTCGGGCCCGGTGAGCCCGGAGGAGGCGGCGCGGGTCGCCGCGGCGCTCGACCTCGACCCGGCCGAGATGCTCGCGGTCGAGTGGGTCGACAACGGCCCCGGCTGGATCGCGGTCCTGCTCGAGAGCGCCGAGCGGGTGCTGGAGCTGCGGCCGGGCGCCCTCGACCTCGACCTCGGCGTCGCCGGCTTCCACCCGCCCGGCTCGGAGGCGGCGATCGAGCTGCGCGCCTTCTTCCCGGTCGACGGCGTCGCGATGGAGGACCCGGTCACCGGCAGTCTCAACGCCTCGGTCGCGCAGTGGCTGCTCGGCGAGGGCCGGCTGCAGGCGCCCTACCTCGCGACCCAGGGCGGGGCGATCGGCCGCGCCGGCCGCATCCACGTCTCCCAGGACGGCGACGGGATGATCTGGGTCGGCGGCCGCACCGAGACGGTCCTCGACGGCAGCGCCGAGCTCTAGCCGATCGCCTCGGCCAGCAGGACGATGCTGCCGAAGGCGAAGGCGGCCACCGCCAGCGCCCCGACCACCCGCACCGGCGGGCCGCCGTGGACGCCGGTCTCGTGGACGACGGCGTGCCCTTTGCCGCGGCCGATCAGCCAGCGGTTGACCGGGACCGCGATCAGGCCGGCGATCGCCAGGGCGAAGGCGAGGCTGCCCCAGAAGAGGAGGCTGCCGATCCCCGCCTCCATCGCACCGGGGACGAGGAGCATGATCAGGTTGTCGACCACCTCCATCGTCGCGATGCTGAGGGTGTCGGAGGCGAGGGCGATCGGGACCACCGTCCCCAGCGCCATCCCCGCCCGCAGCAGCGGCAGGCTGGTGAGGCCGTAGCCGAAGAGGAAGGCGAGGAACACCGCCAGCGCCACCGTCGTCAGGTCCGAGAGGCCGATCGCGGTGCCGATCGCCATCCCCATCACCTCGCCGATTGCGCAGCCGGTGAGGCAGTGGAGGGTGGCGGCGATCGCGAGGCCGTTGAGGTTGTCGTGGGAGCTGTGATCGTGGTTCATGCGCTCAGCCTAGCATACCCCAGGGGGGTATAGGTGAGGCCCGAAAAGAGCCGGCCCCGAAGGGCCGGCTCCAAAGGGCAACCTCAGCTGAGGATCAGCTCGGGTTGATGTAGAGAATCGCGATTCCCATCGCGTCGTCCAGGGCCCCGTGGCCTGCCGGCACGTTGTAGTTCGCGTGCAGGCGCAGCGTGTTGCCTTTGCTGATCGAGGCGATCGGGTTGCCGGTGCAGACACCCATCGAGGAGACGTGTTTACGCCCGTCGGGGGTTTCGTAGCCCGGGCCGCCGTAGCCGGCGACCGAGTTGCACAGCATCGCTTCACCGGCGGATTTGTTGGTCACTTCGATGTTGACGCCGTGGTCGTGGATGTGGCCAGCAGCGGCGATCAGTTTGCCGCCGAAGCTGGTTTTCCAGTCCCGGTGCGTGTCGCTGGGACCCTCCGGCACGGTGATCAGCGAGTCGAAGCTGCAGCCGTCAGCGTCGAGCCAGACCGGGCGCAGCGAGGCGCGGCTGGTGTGGTCGGTGCCGGTCGCGTACTTCCAGGTGACCCGGACTTTCACCGTTTTGCTGGTGGTCGCCCAGTTCATCAGGTCGACGACCATGTTCCAGGTCTCGCTGCTGTTGATCTTGTAGCCGTAGGGCAGCGACTGGAGGTCGACCGCGGTGCGCTCGTCGCCGGAGGCGAAGAAGCGCTCGCCGAGAATGCCCGGCCCGCTGTTGCCGCAGGTCGCGTCGGTCTTGCCGCTGGACTGGGCCATGAAGGCCGCGTGGTGGAGCATCGGGCCCTGGCTGATCGTCGCTTTGGTGCCGTCGGTGTAGACCAGATCGGGCGTGACGCCGATGATCGAGCAGCCGGTGCACGGCTTGGTGATGTTCTGGACGATCTGGTTGTTGATGTGCCCCATGGCGTCGTGGTCATGGGGATCGCCGTTGCCGGCCGGGATGGTGAAGGAACCGTAGTCGATCGTTTGGGTCGTGATGGCGGCGCTCGCGGTCGCCGGGACGGCGAGCGCGGCGATGGCGCAGACAAGCAGCGCCAAGCGCTTGATGGCTTGCATCTAGCTACTCCCTTTCAGAGGTACGAAGCACCCTCCCTGAGTGCTCCTGAGCGTTCAACGAACCTAGAACGATTGTGCCGCCTTGTCAATCGCCGGCCTACCACATTGGCCGATGTGTCACCCCGCCTTGACAGGTGACTAAAAGGTCACATATAGTCCGGCCATGGACGAGGTCTTCAAGGCGCTGGCGGACCCCACCCGCCGCGATCTGCTCGACCGGCTCTTCGAGCGGGACGGGCAGACGCTGACCGCCCTGGAGCGAGAGTTGCCGATGTCCCGCTTCGGCGTGATGAAGCACCTGCGGGTGCTCGAGGGGGCGGGCCTGGTGACGACGAGGCGGCGCGGCCGCGAGAAGCTGCACTTCCTCAACCCCGTCCCGATCCGGCTCATCCACGACCGCTGGGTGGGCAAGTACGCGGAGCCCTGGGCCTCGGCGCTCAGCGAGCTGAAGCAAGACCTCGAGAAAGACGAGAAGGAGGACGAACGATGAACGACGAGCAGGCCTACACCGTGGTCGGCGGGCGTGGCACGATGACCGTGTTCGAGATCTACATCAAGACGACCCCCGAGCACCTCTGGGAGGCGATCACCGACGAGGGGATGCGCAAGCGCTACAGCTTCGGGGTCGGGACGGTCTCCGACTGGACCCAGGGCTCGGAGTACAGGTCCGCGGTGCCGGGGGTGGTCGAGATCGCCAGTGGCGAGAACGTCGAGGTCGACCCGCCGCGGCGACTGGTCCAGACCTTCACCGCGCTGTGGAGCGAGGACGTGCAGCGGGAAGGGACCTCGCGGGTGACCTGGGAGATCGAGCCGGTCGGCACCTCCTGCCGGCTGCGGGTGACTCACGACCAGCTCGGCGAGGACGCCAACAACGAACTCTTCGGCGGCTGGCCGATGATCCTCTCCGGCCTCAAGACCCTGCTGGAGACCGGCGAGGACCTCGACACCCCGGCCTCCCTGCGCTACTCCGGCGCGGATATCTGAGCGATTCCGCCCGAAGTGTGACCTCCTCACGGTTCGCCGCGCTCTCCTCGGGGGTAGGGGAGCCGGGAGAGGAAAGAACTGAAAGGAGACACTGCTGTGAGCGAGCAAGAGCGCGTCGCCGGCGGTCCCCTCGGCAAGGTCGTGGGGCGGGCGAAGCAGTTGGCGGGAGCGGCGTTAGGCCGGGAAGACCTGGATCGCGAGGGGCGCCTGCAGGAGGTTCAGGCCGACGCCGAGGCGGAGGTTGCCGAGCGGGAGGCCGAGGCCGAGCGCACCGACCGGGAGGCCGGGATCGAGGCCGAGCGGGCGGAGACCGAGGCCGAGCGCCGTGAGGTCGAAGTGGAGGCGCAGGAGATCGAGGCCGAAGAGCAGGCCGAGCTGAAACGGGCCGAGGAAGAGCGCCAGGCGGCGGCGCTGCAGCGCGAAGCCGACCGGGCCGAAGAAGCCGCCGCGTCTCTCGACCCGAAGGAGGAGAGCTAAATGTCACTGCTCGCCGTCCCGAAGACGATCCTCGGCTCGTCGGTGAAGCTGGCGCGGGCGCCGTTCGACCTCGCGCGGGATGCTCTCGGCGGGTCCGACCCCCGCGCCAAGCTGGCCGCGAAAGAACGCGAACGGGCCGAGCGCCTGCGCGAGGAGGCCGAGGCGCAGAAACAGGAAGCCGCCGAAGCCGAGCAGACGCGGAAGAAACGGGCCCGCAAAGCGGCCTCCAAAGCCAAACGCACCAGCACGAAAGCGAACAAGACCGCGCAGCTGGAGAAGCTCGAGGCAAAGGAAGAGAGCATCGAGGCCAAGGAGGAGGCCGCGGCGACCGAACGCGAGGCCAAGCGCCTGGAGGAAGCCACCGCGGCGGCGAAGGAGAAGCGCAAGGGCGGCGACGGCAGCTAGCCGTCGTCGCCGCGATCAGGCGACGCGGACCCCGGCGCCCGCGATGGCGCTACCGCAGCTTGGCGAGAGCGCCGGGGGGAGCTTGCGACAGGCGCTTGCGGGCCGCGCGCACCCTGGTCAGCAACTGGTCCCGCTTCAGCGCCGGGCCGATCTCCGGGCCGCGCACTTCCTGGGGGGTCGTGGGGGTGGATTTGTCGCTGGGATGTTCTGCTGGGGCGTCCATTTTTCTCCTCCGGCTTTGGGCTCGGTCGTCGCGCTGCTGGGCCCCTCCAAATCTCCGTGCGATGCCGTGAGAAGTGAGCGGTTTACCTCCCGACACAAACGATTCTTTGACCGTTGTGCCAATCGTCTGAATACCCAAAGCCGATGGGGGCAAACTGCGTTTTGAAGGATTGTCAGTCGGGAAGGAGACCGGCAGGGAAGCAAAGCCATGGAACACGCCGGTTTTCGACACGAAGCCCTGATCTACGAGGGCGCCGACGAGTACCTGGCCGGGACGCTGCCGTATCTGCGCGCCGCACTCGAGGCCAGGGAACCGGTGTTGGTAGCGGTCGGCGCCGCCCAGACCGAGCTGCTGGAACGGGGACTCGGCGACGACGCCCGGCGGGTGCGGTTCCTGCCGATGGAGGAGGTCGGGCGCAATCCCGCCTCGATCATCCCCCTCTGGCGCGAGTTCGTCGACGAGAACGGCGGCCGCGAGGTGCGGGGAATCGGCGAACCGGTCTGGGCGGACCGCAGTCCGGCGGCGCTGGAGGAGTGCCACCGGCACGAGGCGCTGCTCAACGTCGCCTTCGCCCCCGACCCCGCCTGGTCGCTGCTCTGCCCCTACGACGCCGGCTCGCTGCCGGCCGCGGTGCTCGAGCGCGTCGGGGCCTCCCACCCTTGTGTCTGCGCTGAGGGCAGCGCCGAGCGGAGCTCCGCCTTCGACCCCGCCCCCGACTGCTTTGCCGGCGAGCTGCCGCAGCCGCGGGCGGCCCCGGAGAGCTTCGCCTTCGGGATCGACGAGCTGAAGGAGGTCCGAGACCGGGTGGCGGAGGCGGCCGAGCGGGCCGGGATGGACCGCCTCGGCGTCGCCGACCTCGTCACCGCGACCAGCGAGCTCGCCGCCAACAGCGTCATGCACGGGGGCGGCAGCGGCACCCTGCGGCTCTGGCGCGAGAACGGCGACCTCCTGGCCGAGGTTGAGGACCGGGGGCGGATCGAAGAGCCTCTGGTCGGACGGCTGCGCCCCGGCATCGCCCAGGAGGGCGGCCGCGGCCTCTGGCTCGCGAACCGGCTCTGCGACCTGGTCCAGATCCGCTCCGGCGCGGCCGGGACCGTGGTGCGGCTCCACGTCTCCACCGGGGAGCGGGCACTGGGCGGACCGGAGCAGGCGTGGGTGGGGGCCGGGTCGGGTAGCTGACGCCCATGACCCATCACGACGCCGAAACCCAGCTCGTCAAGTACCTGACCGACGTCCACTCGATCGAGGAGCAGGCGCTGACCCAGATGCGCCGCGCCCCCGATCTGGTCGACGGCCCCCTCGCCGAGTGCTTCCGGCGCCACCTGGGGGAGACCGAGTCCCAGGAGCGGCGGGTGCGCGAGCGCCTCGAGGCGCACGACGCCTCGCCCTCGAAGCTGAAGGACGCGGCCGGCCAGGCGGGTGGCTTCGGCATGGTCCTCTTCGCCCGCTCCCAGCCCGACACGCCGGCGAAGCTGGTGATGCACGCCTTCTCCTACGAGCACATGGAGGTGGCGGCCTACGAGCTGCTGGCGCGGGCGGCGCAGGAGGCCGGCGACGCGGCGACCGCGGCGATGGCGGAGGCGATCGCCGAGGAGGAGCGGGAGATGGCCGGGCGGCTCGCCGACCGCTTCGACGAAGCGGTCGAGCAGGCGCTGCGCGAGGTCGAGCCCGACGACCTCGGCGCGCAGCTGAACTCCTACCTCGCCGACGTCCACGCGCTCGAGGGGCAGTCGCAGAAGCTGCTGGAGAAGGGCAAGGAGATGGACGTGCCCGCCCCGCTCGCCGAGGCGCTCGCCCATCATCTCGAGGAGACCGAGACGCACCTGGAGAGGGTCGAGCGCCGCCTCGACGACCGCGGCGCGGCGCCCTCGGCGCTGAAGGACGCGATGCTGCGCCTCGGCGCCCTCAACTGGGGCCTCTTCTTCGCCGCCCAGCCCGACACGCCGGCGAAGCTCGCCGGCTTCGCCTACGCGGTCGAGAACCTCGAGATCGCCGCCTACGAGCTGCTGAAGCGGGTCGCCGAACGCGCCGGCGACGAGCAGACGATCGCCCTCGCCGATTCGATCCTCGCCGAGGAGCGCAGCGCCGCCAAGACGGTCGCCGACCAGTGGTCGCTCTCCCTGGCCGCTGCCTGAGGTTCAGCTTCCGAGCGCTCGCTTGGCCGCGGCCAGGTGCAGGTCTTCGACCCGCCGGCCCTGGTCGTCGGCGCGGGCGGCGAGGGCGTGGAAGTCGAAGCCGTCGAGGCCCTCGCCGAAGCGCTGCTCGAGCGCGTTCCAGAGCTGCATCTTGCCGCCGATGCCCGAGGAGAGGACCTCGAGCTCGAGCACCCGGCTGAGCGGCGAGTAGCCGCGCAGCTGCCCGTTCAGCTTCAGGCGCCCGAGGCGCTCGGCGACCCAGGCGAGGACCGGCTTGACCGGATCGCGCCCGATCTCCAGCCGGTCCATCAGCTCCAGCAGCGTTTCGCGGTCGGCTTCGATTTCGGCGCAGATCCGCGCCAGCGGCTCACCCATCTCCGCGTCGCCGCGGTTGCTCGACCGCAGGCGGCGGGCCAGCCCGACGCCGAGCGTGGCCCCCGCCAGATGGTCGTTGAGGTAGATCGCCAGGAGGCGATCGGGCTCGTCGGCCATCGCCGCCGCTAGGACTCCTCGTAGGGGTCTTTGTCGCCGGCCAGCTGCAGCGCGCACTCCTTGGTGGCGCTGAAGTGCCGTTCCTGGATCGGCAGCGCCCACTCGGTCAGCGAGGCGATCTCTTCCTCGCCGGCCGACTCGTTGAGCTTGCGCAGCACCGCCCAGTGGCCGACCTCGCCCGCCTCGGCCATCGTCATGAACTCGAAGCCGTCGAGGCCGTCGGCGTCGTCGCCGAGGTAGGTGTCCATCATCTCGGTCGCCTCGCCTTTGGTTTCCTGCGCCTTTTCGAGGATCGCGGTCTTCTTGCCGTCGCGCTCCTCCGCCACCTCGGTGCAGCGGCGCTCGGTCTCCTCGGCCTCTTCGCGCATCTGCCGCAGGTTGGCGACGATGCTTTCGTCGTCGACCAGCCCCTCGACTTTCTCGGTCGCTTTCTGCGCCGCCTGGGCCAGCCCCAGCACCTCCGCCAGCTTCTCCTCCAAGGTCGTCAACTCGGCCATTCGCCGCCTCCTTCTGGGGTGGATTTCAGATGCGCTCCAACTACCCCCGCGCCGCCCTGGGCCAAACTGCCTCAAGCCGCTGCGCGGGGGCGCCGAACTCGGCCTATCCCAGGCCCTTGTCCTCCGCCGCTTTGTAGGCGATCTGGAAGAAGTCGGAGACGGTCAGCGCGGCGAAGAGGGAGGCGACGAAGCGGGTTACCCGCGGGGCGAAGAGGAGGCCGACCGAGAAGGCGGCGACGACCCAAAGGCCGAGGCAGAAGGGGCAGATCAGCAGCTCGCCGATCGCCTTGCGCAGCCCGGTCCCGCGCGAGCTCTCCTCGAACTCCGCCGGCCCGCCCTTGCCTTCGAGTTCGGTGAAGGGGGCGCGCAGCGGGCTCGTCACCTTGTCCTTGGCGAGCAGCCGGCTCAGTTTGTGAGAGGCGACGCCGACCAGCAGCACCTCGCCGGGCGCGACCCGTCGCGGCAGCTCGCGCCCCTGCCGCCTCGCCACCGCCAGCGCCGCGCCGACCAGTGCGCCGAAGACGCTCATGAAGCCGAGGTAGGGGAGGAGGGGCGGGCGCTGCCCCGGCTCGGCGTAGCCGGCGACCGCGGCCGGCACCTGCTCCTCCGCGGCGGTGCCGCTGTTCGAGGGCGGCGGGGTCACCGTCTCCTGTTACCCGCTGTGATCGAGGTTCCAACCCGTTAGAATCGGCACCGATGCCCGGGCCGAGGCGCCAGTGCGATCCCCTGCGATGCGACGTTTCAACCTCACTGAACGAGACCTGCGGCCGGGCTGCCGCGACATCCAGATCGAAGGCGAGCTCGACCTCGCCGTCGCCGGGCAGCTCGACGAGGTCCTGACCGCGGCCGTCGACGAGTACGGTCGGGTGCTGGTCGGCCTCGAGCGCTGCGCCTTCATCGATTCCTCCGGGATCGCGGTGATCCTCCGCGCCCACAACCGGATGGAGCAAGAGGGGAATCGGCTTGCCGTCTACGCGCCGACCGACCAGGTGCAGCGGGTGCTCTCGATGACCGGCCTCACCGCCAACGGCCTCGTCTTCGACAGCGCCGAGGACGCCCTGGCGTCACTCGACGGCGAGTAGCCGGGCGCGGCTCGTCCGCGGCGCCGGAGACGGTCAGCCGGGGGTGGGGCCGTCGGTGCCGCGCCGGAAGCGGATTTCGCGGCCGCCGCTGGCGGTGCAGCGGTGGGAGTCCCCGTAGTAGTCCTTCTTGGTCAGGTCGCAGTGGAACCCGAGGACGGTCAGGGACCAGTCGTGCTGGAGGTTGTCGATGATCTCCTCGGTGTAGCGGACGATCACCTTCTTGGCCTGTGGACAGCCGACTTTCTTCACCCGGATGTGGTTGACGTACCTGTTGGTCATGTCCGGGCACTTCGACCCCGCCTGCTGGGCGGGCGCGGCCGGTGCCGCTGAGAGCGCGGCGCAGGCAGCGACCAGCGCCGCAACCCCCATCGTCTTCGTCAGTCTCTTCGGCATGGACGGCATCCTTGCCGATCCGGACCGTTTACGCAAGAGTTATCTACTGAACAACCTGAATTTGAGGAACGGGGGAGAGCGGGAGTCCCCGCTGGACGACGATCGGCTCGTCGGACTCGATCACCGCGGCGTAGGGGGTGTCGCGGGGAATCGACTCCGAATCGGCGAGGTCGCTGAAGCGAAGGCGCAGGGTCCGCAGCGCCGGGACGACGACTTGGTAGGGACCGGTGGGGTCGCGGTCGTCGAAGAGGATCGTGATCTCGACGTGGGCGTGGGCCCCGCCGGCGTTGAGCAGGGAGACGACCTCCTCGGGCGGCGGCCCCGCTCCGTTGCCGTTCCTCGCCGAGGGAATCAGGCTCTCGGGTATGGCCCAAGCGTGGGCGCCGATGATTTCATTGGACAGCGGGTTCACGTTTCGCATATATACCCGTCAAACTCGCGAGTATTCCGAAGGTTGCGGATTTACACATCTACTTTAGATCAACTGGTCAAGATGTCCAACTCGCGAGGTTGCCGGCTGACGACGACGCTGGCTCCCCGGGTCGCTTAGCCTCTCCCTGAATGATGGACCAGCACTGGCCACGCGGTGACTCCGCGCAGAGGGCTTACGAGACGGTCGCTGCGTTCTACGACGACTTCACTCACGGGCTCGGCTACAAGTACGAGCAGTGGACCGGCCGCCTGCTGGCAAAGGCCGAAGAGCTGGGCCTGGAGGGGAACCGCCTGCTTGACGTCGGCTGCGGCACCGGGCTGAGCTTCCTGCCGATGCTCGAGCGCGGCTGGGAGGTGACCGCCTGCGACGTCTCGCCGGAGATGATCGAGCGGGCCCGGGCCAAGGTCGGCGATCGGGCCCGGTTAGTCGTCGCCGACATGCGCGAGCTTCCCGACCTCGGCCAGTTCGACCTGGTCTGGGCGGTCAACGACCCGGTCAATTACCTGCTCAGCGCCGAGGAGCTCGAAGCGGCCCTCGTGGGCATGCGGAGGAACCTCGCCCCCGAGGGAATCGCGCTGCTCGACGCCTCGACCCTGAAGACCCACCGGGAGTTCTTCGCCGGGGAGATCGTGGTGGAGGAGGAGGGGAAGAGGTTCTTCTGGACAGGTCAGAAACCGTCGCAGGGGGTGGAGGCCGGGGGGATCGTCGAGGCGCGCCTCGAGGCCGAGGGGGAGGAGGGGTCAGCGCACGTCCACCGCGTGCGGCATTTCCCGGAAGCCGAGATGCTGGCCGCGATCGAGGCGGCGGGATTGCAGTGCGTGGGCGTCTTCGGCGAGCAGGAGGGCGAGCTCCAGTCCGAGCTCGACGAAGGGGTCCACACCCAGGCGGTCTACTGCTTCCGCGGTGGACAGCCCGTCTAGCCGAAGCGCGGTTCGAGCCGCTGGAAGGTGCGCCACCAGCCGTGGTCGAGTGTCGCGTGCTCGACCGCCTGCAGGAGCGAGCCGTCGCCGTCGTGGAGCTCGTAGCTGACCACCGGCGGCTCGGCGCGGGTGTCGACCTCGACGATGTGGGCGAGCATCAGGTAGGGCGGGCAGCTGAGCCAGACCTCGCCGGGCCGGGGGATGGTCTTGACGTTCGGGCTCGCCATGGGTCCTCGTTACCCCTGCATTCGACGTGAAAACGAAGAACCATCCCCGAAATAGGGGAATTGACGCCCGCGATCTACGGCTCCCGGGGAGCGGTTACTGCCGCTGACCGACCCCGGTCGCCAGCTCCCTCGCCCGCATGGGCCCTCCGGCGGCCGGGTCGAGCGGCGGCGTCGGCCCGCCCTCGGCGTGGCGCAGCCCGTCCAGGAGCTCGTCGAGCGCCTGCAGCGAGGTGACGGCCGGCTCCCAGCCGAGCTCCTCGCGGGCGCGGGTCGTGTCCATCATCGGCACCCCGAGCGCGAGGTCGATCCAGCCTGGCGGCGAGGGCTGCAGGCGCAGCTTCCAGGTTGCGTTGGCGGCCGCGCGCAGGGCGCCTGCCGGCAGCGGGAAGCTGCGGGCGCCGAAGAGCTCGCAGAGCTCGTCGACCCCGATCTCCGGCTCGGCGGCGACGTTGAAGGCGCCGCTGACCTCGCGGACGACCGCCTGCCGGTAGGCCTCGCCGACGTCGCGCGAGTGGACCGCCTGGAAGCGCAGCCGCGGCACCCGCGGGATCACCGGCACCAGTCCCTTGCGGACCAGGAAGCCCGGCAGGAACGGGCCGGCGAAGAGGCGGCGGATCTCGCTCGCCGCCTCGGCCTTGAAGATCAGGCCCGGCCGCAGGCGCACCACCCGCACGTTGGGCTCGCGCCGTTCGAAGGCGTCGAGCATCGTTTCCGTCGCCGCCTTGTGGCGCGAGTAGAAGGAGGTCGGGATGCCGGCCACCGGCCAGGACTCGTCGACCTGCCGTCCCTTCGGGCCGGGGCTGTAGGCGCCGACCGAGGAGGCATAGACCAGGGCGCCGGCGCCGGCGCGGGCGACCGCGTCGATCACCCGCCGGGTCCCCTCGACGTTGATCCGCTCGGTCACCGCCTCGTCGCGGCTCGGCTGGATCGCCCAGGCGAGGTGGACGACCGCGTCGGCACCGGCGAAGACCGGCACCAGGTCGTCCTCGGTGATGTCGGCGGCGACCCACTCGACCTTGGGGTAGGAGACCTCGGGCAGGCGGCGGGCGATCCCGACGACCTCCTTGACCTGCGGCTCCCGCTCCAGCGCCTCCAGCACGCTGGTGCCGACGTTGCCGCTCGCTCCGCTGACGACCACTCGCATCTCAGGCTCCTTTCATGGCTGGATCACGAACTTGATCGCGCCGTCTTCCTTCTTCTGGAACTTCTCGTAGGCCTCGGGGACCTCCTCGATCCCGATCTTGTGCGAGGCGAGGTCCTCGGTCCCGAGCGGGTCGGCGTCGTCGGTGACCAGGGGCATGATCTCGTCGATCCATTTCTTCACGTGCGCCTGGCCCATCCGCAGCTGCACGCCCTTGTCGAAGAGCTGCATCATCGGGATCGGGTCGACCTGGCCTCCGTAGACGCCGCTGATCGAGACGGTGCCGCCGCGGCGCACCGCGTCGAAGCACTGGTACAGGGCCGACATCCGGTCGATCGCGGCCTTTTCGATCAGCTTCTCGGCGACCGCGTCGGGCAGCAGGCCGGCCGCTTTCTGGGCGAGCTCGCCGAGCGGGGCGCCGTGGGCCTCCATTCCGACCGCGTCGATCACGGCGTCGGCGCCGCGGCCCTCGGTCAGCTCGCGGATCGCCTCGCCGACGTCCTCGTGCTCTTCGAGGTCGAGCGTCTCGATCCCGTGCTTGCGCGCCAGCTGCAGCCGCTCGGGGACGAGGTCGACGCCGATCACGCGGGCGCCCTTGTGGGCGGCGATCCGCGCGGTCATCTGGCCGATCGGGCCGAGCCCGAAGACGGCGACCGAGCCGCCCGCGGGGATCGCCGCGTACTCGACCGCCTGCCAGGAGGTCGGCAGTACGTCGGAGAGGTAGAGGAAGCGGTCGTCGGGCGGTCCCTCGGGGACCTTGATCGGCCCGAACTGGGCCTGCGGCACCCGCAGGTACTCGGCCTGGCCGCCCGGCACCTGGCCGTAGAGCTTGGTGTAGCCGAAGAGGGAGGCGCCTTTTTCCTCCTCCCGGTTCTGGGTGGTCTCGCACTGCGCGTAGAGCTGGCGGTCGCACATCCAGCAGTGGCCGCAGGAGATGTTGAAGGGGATGACGACCCGGTCGCCGGGGGCGATGTGCTCCACCTCGGGGCCGACCTCCTCGACGATCCCCATCGGCTCGTGGCCGAGGATGTCGCCCTCTTCCATGAAGGGGGAGAGGACCTCGTAGAGGTGGAGGTCGGAGCCGCAGATCGCGCTCGAGGTGATCCGCACCACCGCGTCGGTGGCGGCCTCGATCTTCGGGTCGTCGACCTCGTCGACGCGGACGTCGCGGGGCCCGTGCCAGACCGCTGCCTTCATACTTGCCAGCTCCCCGTTGGCGCGGCCTACGAAACGAGCTCGACCACTTCGCGCTCGATCCGGTGGCGGGCCCTGGCGCTGAGCCGGCCGTTGGCCGAGGCCGGGGGCCGGATCGCCGCCCCGTCGCGGTAGCGATCGAGGACGCGGGGGTCGATGTAGGAGGCGCGGCAGACCGCCGGCGTGTTGCCGAGCGCCTCGGAGACGCGGTCGACGGCGCGGGCGATCGCCCGCTTCGCCGCCGCCTCGGAGTGGGGTGGCCGCTCGCCGGCGAGCTCGACCGCGGCGAGCACCGTCCCGTGCCAGGTGCGAAAGTCCTTGGCGCTGAACCGCTCGCCGATCTTCTCGTGGATGTACTCGTTGATCTCCTCGGAGCGGACGTCGCGCCACTCGCCCCCCTGGCGGTAGGCGAGCAGGTCCTCGGGGCCGCTGCGGCGGCGGTGCATGGCCTCCAGCGCCCGCCGCGTCGCCGCGTCGCGGATCGACTGGACCCGGCGCTGGCCGCTCTTGGCCGGGAAGTCGAAGACGACCTCGTTGCTTTTGACCGTCACGTGCTCTCGCTGCACCGTGGCCAGGCCGTAGCTCTCGTTTTCCTCCGCGTAGGCCTCGCTGCCGACGCGGAAGAAGCCGAGGTCGAGGAGGCGGATCGCGCAGGCCAGCGCCCGCTCCCGCGGCATCCCCTGGCGGCGCAGGTCGGCGGTCACCGCGCGGCGCAGTTTCGGCAGCCGGGCGGCGAATTCGCGCACCTCCTCGAACTTCCGTTCCGCCTGCCGCTGCTGCCAGCGCTCGTGGTAGAGGTACTGCTTGCGACCGGCTTCGTCGTAGCCGGTCGCCTGGATGTGGCCGAAGGGGTCGGGGCAGATCCAGACCTCCTTCCAGGCGGGCGGGATGACCAGGGCGCGGATCCGCTCCAGCGTCTCCTCGTCTTCGATCACGGTGCCCTCGGCGTCCTCGAAGGAGAAGCCGCGGCCGCGACGCCGTCGCCTGATCCCGGGGCCGGCGCAGTCGGCGCGGCGGAGGCGGCCGCGGCGGGCGGTTGCGGTCGGGCTCACCGGGGTGCAGGGGCCAGCGCCGAGGCGACGGCTTCGAGGTCGGCGACGAAGGCGGCGAGCTCGGCCTCGCGCTCGTCGCGGTCGCGCAGGCGGAGGATCGCCGAGGGATGGACGGTGACCGCGGCGACCGGCGCCAGCGGCGAGTCCAGGGGGCGGCCGCGGTCCTTCGTCACCTTCACCTTCGGCCCGAACAGCGAGCGCGCCGCGGTGGCGCCCATCGCCAGCAGCGCCTCCGGTCCCACCGCCTGCACCTCGGCCTCCAGCCACGGCTTGCAGGCCTCGACTTCGCCGGCGCGCGGCGTCTGGTGCAGGCGCCGCTTGCCTTTGGGGCGCCACTTGAAGTGCTTGACCGCGTTGGTCAGGTAGGCCTCGGAGCGCTCGATCCCGGCCTCGGCCAGCGCCCGGTCCAGCAGCCTCCCCGCCGGCCCGACGAACGGCTCGCCCTCCCGGTCCTCCTTGTCGCCCGGCTGCTCGCCGACCAGCATCAGCCGCGCGCTGGGCCGTCCCTTCCCGAACACCGCCTGCGTCGCGTCCTTGTAGAGCTCGCACCCGCGGCACCCCTCCGCCGCCTCCGCCAGGGCCCGCAACGACCGCCGCTCGGGAAGGAATTCAGCCGCGCTGGACATGGGCGGCAGGTACCCGAGCGCAGCGCGGGGGCAAACAGTGCTCCGGCAGGGAGCGACTGTGGTCGCACAGCCGAACCGCGTCAACCTCCACTTCGGCAGGTAGAGGTTGACGCGGTTCGGCTTTGGTGCGGATGTTGTGCGGGAATTGGCACCAACCGCGCACCACACGTGCGAGGTTCCTCGGCACTCTCCGGAGCGTGCCAACCGAGTCCGCGAAAACCATCCTTCAAGGAGGGTTTTCGCGAACTCGCGATGACGACCGCTCACTCGCCGCGCTCGCAGAGCGCCAGCACGGGGTTGTTTCGCGCCGACAGCTGATGGAGGCGGGCTGGAGCGGGGGTGCGGTAGAGAAGCGCATCCGCAGCGGGCGCCTGCATCGACTGCACGCCGGCGTCTACCGGGTGGGCCATGGCCTGATCCAGCAGGAGGGACGCTGGATGGCAGCAGTCCTCGCCGGCGGTCCCGAAGCACTCCTCAGCCACTGGTCCGCGGCGGCGCTCTGGCGGATACGTCCCAACTCGCGCACCCAGATCGACGTCACGGTCCCGCATCCCAGCCGCTCCACCCCGCAAATCCGCCGGCATATCTCTGCGCTACCGAGAGATGAGCGCACTCTGGAGCAAGGGATACCTGTCACCTCGGTCCCGCGCACCATCTTCGACCTCGCCGCCACTGAGCCGGCTGAAGTGATCGAGAGCCTCCTGCGCGAGATGGAATACCGGGAACTCCGGGACCGCCTCTCCCTTTGGGACCTCCTCGAGCGCTACCCCAGACGCCGAGGAGTGCGCAAGGTCCGCCTCGCCCTGGAGCGCTTGACCTCAGAGCCGCCAGGGCGCAAGCGCAGCAAACTGGAGGAACGCTTCGCTCCCTTCCTGCGCCGCCACCGCCTGCCTCTCCCGCGCTTCAACGACTGGATCGACCTCGGCCACAAGCGCTACCAAGTCGACTGCCACTGGCCGGGCAGCGGCCAGATCGTCGAGCTCGACGGTTGGCAGGGACATCGCACCCGCTCGGCCTTTCGCGAGGACCGGATGAGAGACAGGGCCCTCCGCGTCGCCGGCTACTCGGTCACCCGTCTCACGTGGGCCCAGCTGGACGACGAACCCGAGGCGGTCTCTGCGGACCTGCGGGTGCTCTTGGGAGATATAGAGAAAAGAAATTGAGACTGACGACCCCTCAAGCGCCGGGCGCACCCTACTCACCCGAACTGCATCAACTTCTACACCCAGCAGAAGTAGAAGTTGATGCAGTTCGCGGGGCCGGGCTGATCCCTAGGATGCGAAAAACCGATGCCCGAACCAGTTAAGCGCAATCAGCGCTACATGCCCGGGCTCGACGGGCTGCGCGCGATCGCGGTCCTCGCCGTCATCCTCTTCCACCTCGGCTTTGACTGGGCCCCCGGGGGCATGCTCGGGGTCGGCGTCTTCTTCACCCTCAGCGGCTACCTGATCACCGACATCCTGCTGGCGCAGCTGAACGCGCGCGGCCGGATCGACCTCGGCCGGTTCTGGCTCGCCCGCGCCCGGCGGCTGCTGCCGGCGCTGTTCGTGATGCTGGCGGTCGTCGTCGCCTGGGTCACCATCTTCGGCCCGGCCCAGCCGGACCAGTTCCGCAAGGGGGTGATCTCGGCTGTCTTCTACATCAACAACTGGCAGCAGATCTTCGCCGACGTCTCCTACTTCGCCCGCTTCGAAGCCGAAGGGCCGCTCGACCACCTCTGGTCGCTCTCGGTCGAGGAGCAGTTCTACATCCTCTGGCCGTTCCTGCTGCTGGCGGGGGTCAAGCTCGTCCGTGAGCGCCCGCTGCCCTCCGGCGTGCGCCCGCGGCTGGCGCTGCTGACGATCGCCGGCGCGATCGTCTCGACGATCCTGATGGCGGTCCTCTACGAGCCCAGCTTCGACCCCTCGCGCCTCTACTTCGGCACCGACACCCGCGCCGGCGGCCTCCTCTTCGGAGCGGCGCTGGCGATGGTCTGGCCCAGCCGCAAACTCAGCCGCCGCATCGCCCCCCAGGCGCGCAACACGCTCGACGCGCTCGGCGTCGCCGGCCTGGCGGTGATCGGCCTGATGATCTGGCGCACCGGCGAACTCTCGCCGTTCCTCTACCGGGGCGGGTTCGTGGTCCTCTCGCTCGCCACCGTCCTGGTGCTGATGCCGCTGACCCACCCGGCCTGCCGGCTCGGCGCCGTCCTCGGTGCGCCGCCGCTGCGCTGGGTCGGCGTCCGCTCCTACGGGATCTACCTCTGGCAGACGCCGATCATCGTCCTCACCACGCCCCAGGGAGTGCAGCACGAGGACGACCTCGTCCGCAGCCTCCTCCAGGTCGCCGCGATCTTCGCCGTCGCCGCGCTCTCCTGGCGCTTCGTTGAGGAGCCGATCCGCCACGGCGCGATCGGCCGCTTCTTCGCCCGCCGCCGCGCGGTCGGCTGGAAATGGGAGACCTTCGCGCCGCCGATGCGCGCCGCGATCGTCGGCAGCGGCGTGGTCCTCGTGATCGCCGCCGCCGGGATGGCCGGTCTCAACTCGACCTCGGCCGAAGGCAACAACGTCCGGGCCGAGCAGGCGCGGGAGAAGGGGACCTCGAAACCGCCGCCGCTGACCAGGGCCCAGGCCGAAGACTCGACCAAATCGTCCTGCAAAGCCGTCATCCACCTCGGCGACTCGACCTCCGAGGGTCTCGACAACGCCGAATACCTGCCGATCGAAGCGCAGCGCATCCCCGCCCGCTACGCCGAAGTCGGCGCCAAAGAAGTCCACATGGAGGTCCAGGGCGCGACCTCGATCGAAGAGCAGTTCGAAGGCAACCCGAACGCGCAGGAAGTCGCCGCTGCCTGGAAGGCCGAAGGGTACGAAGGCTGCTGGGTGCTCGCCCTCGGCACCAACGAGGCCGCCA
Organism: Solirubrobacterales bacterium; assembly: GCA_035318125.1. Classification (GTDB taxonomy): domain Bacteria; phylum Actinomycetota; class Thermoleophilia; order Solirubrobacterales; family 70-9; genus VAYN01. The sequence continues at coordinate 20,436 of DATHFL010000295.1, forward strand.
ACGTCGCCGCCGGCTCGACCGTCGGCGAGCGCGAACGGATCGAAAAAATGATGGCGATCATCGGCGACGACCCGGTCCTCTGGGTGAACGTGCGCTCGCTGGTCGAAGCCGGCGATCCGTACTCGAAGGAAAACATGGAGAAGTGGGACGAGGAACTGGAACGCGCCTGCGACTCCTACCCGAACATGCGCGTCTACGACTGGGCCGCCGACGTCAAAGACGCCTGGTTCATCGAAGACGGCATCCACTTCACCTCGCCCGGCTACGCCGCCCGCGCCCAGCTGATCGCCCAGGCGCTCGCCCGCGACACCCACAAGTTCGAGTCCCGCTACCTCGAC
>DATHFL010000296.1:0-2271 GCA_035318125.1 Solirubrobacterales bacterium
CCGCGCGACAAGCTCACCGACGAGCAGTGGGCGGCGGTGCGGGCGGCGTTCGCGGCGCGGGTCTCGATCCTCACCGGCGGCCCCGGCGTCGGCAAGACCGAGTGCACGAAGGAGATCGTCGCCGAGGCCGAAGCCGCCAACGCGACGATCGCCCTCTGCGCCCCGACCGGGCGGGCAGCGCGGCGGCTGGAGGAGACGACCGGCCACGAGGCGAAGACGATCCACCGCCTGCTCGAGTGGATGCCGGGACGGGAACCGGCCTTCCGGCCCGGGCGGCCGCTGCCGGCCGAGCTGGTGATCGTCGACGAGTCCTCGATGCTGAACCTGCGCCTGGCCGAGGTGCTGCTCGCCGGGCTCGCCGAGAGCACCCACGTCGTCTTCGTCGGCGACGCCGACCAGCTGCCGCCGATCGGGGCGGGGAAGCCGTTCGAGGACCTGATCGACTCCGGCGCGGTGCCGGTCGTGCGGCTGACCCAGATCTTCCGCCAGGCGGCGCGCTCGATGATCACCACCGCCGCCCACGAGATCAACCAGGGCCGCCCGCCCCACCTCGAGCCCGGCCCCGACCAGGACCACGACTTCTTCTTCATCGAGCGGACGGTGCCGGAGCGGGCGCTGGAGACCGTGGTCGAGGTGGTGGCGGAGCGGGCGCCGGCGAAATTCGCCGTCGACCCGATCCGCGAGGTGCAGGTGCTGGCGCCGATGTACCGGGGGGCGGTCGGGATCGACGCCCTCAACGAGCGGCTGCAGGCCGAGCTCAACCCCCACGGCAAGCCCGCCCTCAACGAGCGCTTCCGGATCGGCGACCGCCTGATCCAGACCCGCAACTCGCACGAGCTGGGGCTGATGAACGGCTCGATCGTCTTCCTCCGCGCCGACGATCCCGACGAGGAGACGATCGTCGTCGACACCGACGACGGCGGCTCGCTGGCCATCCCCTACGGCGAGACCGCGACGCTGCGCCTCGCCTACGCGATCTCGGTCCACAAGGCGCAGGGCTGCGAGGTGCCGGTGGTGGTCGCGGTCTGCCACCGCTCGCACTCGCGGATGCTCAACCGCCCGCTCCTCTACACGGCGATCACCCGCGCCCGCAACAGCTGCGTGGTGATCGGCGACCAAGCCGTCCTCGCCGCCGCCGTGCGCCGCGACGAGGGCGGCGCTCGCCACTCGGGACTGGCGGAGCGGCTGTCCCCATAGGCTCCCGGCGGTGGAGGAACGTCGCCTGCCCCTGATCGAGATCGGCGTCACCCTGGCCGGGATCGCCCTGCTGGCGCTGCTGGCGATCGCCGTCGACCCCCTGCGCGACTCGGTCTCGGCGGCGCTCCAGGGCGACCATGACGAGGTCGAGCGCCAGATCGACCGGCTCGGCCTCGGCGGCCCACTGCTGATCCTCGCCCTCTGCCTCCTCCACAGCGTCGTCTTCTACCCGGCGGAGATCGTCGACGCGGCGGCCGGCTTCGCCTACGGCTTCTTCCCCGCCTTGGCGCTGGTGATGACCGGCTGGCTCCTCAACGGGCTCGTCTGCTGGGCGATCGGCCACCGCGTCGCCCGCCCCCTGCTCGACCGCTGGTTCGGGGAGGAGCGCTTCGAGCGGGTCGAGGGGATGATCGAGCGCGGCGGGCCGACGCTGCTGCTGGCGATGCGGCTGATCCCGATCCTCCCCTTCAGCGTCGTCTCCTACGCGGCGGGGGCGGCCCATGTCCCCGCCTGGCGCTTCGTCTGGACCACCCTCGTCGGCTACCTGCCGATCACCGTCATCTCGGTCTACTTCGGCACTCGCCTCGAGGGCCTTTCGCTGAGCGACCCGCTGGTCTGGGGCAGCGCCCTGGCACTGCTCGCTCTGCTCGGCGGCGGCCACTGGGCGATGCGCCGCCAGACCGCCCGCTCCTCGGCCTGAGACTCAGGTCCGCTCGACCCGGAAGCGGAAGACCGCCGAGGTCGCGTCGACCAGGCCGCCGGCGTTCCGCGCCTTCACCTTGAGCACGTGCCGGCCCGGCGCCAGCCGGCGGACGATCCGCTCCCTGCAGCGGCCGAACGGGGCCCGGTCGACCCTGCAGAGGAAGGTGACGCCGGCCTGGTCGGAGCCGAAGCGGAAGACGACCCGAGCGCGGGCCAGGGGCGTGAGGACGAGCCTGGGCGGGCGCCGGAGGATCAGGGTGTTGGGAGCCGGGGGCGGCGGCGTCGGAGTGGCGATCGGCGTGGGAACGGCCGAGGCGGTGCCTCCGGTGGGCGTTTCTTCCGGCGGGACCTGCGGCGGAGCGGAGCCGTCGG